>SVTI01000024.1 GCA_015063855.1 Oscillospiraceae bacterium | reverse complement strand
TGTTCGATTGCATCGTTGATGTTGTGCTGCATAGCAAGTGCCTCAGCCATTTTGTTTTCCTTGAAGAGCTTGTACAGCTCTGCAAACTTGGAAACGAGAACATTATATGTTGTACCGATACCGCCGTCTGCACCCATAGCAAGACCGCTGAGTATGATCTCATCAGAACCGTTATAAAGAAGCTTGTCGGGGAAGTCACAACGAACTCGCTCGAATGCATAAAAATCACTGCAGGTGAACTTCATACCACCGACACAGTCAAGAGCGAGAAGCTCCTTGATCTGGGGAATGGAGAGATTAGCACCGGAGAGTGCAGGGATATTATAAACGATCATGGGAAGATTGCAGAGCGAACCGATCTTTTCGTAGTAATACTTGATCTCTCTGAAATTGTACTTATAGTAGAAGGGAGCAACGGAGGAAATAGCCGCAGCACCAACCTTCTCAGCGTGCTGAGCAAGCTCATATGCATCTACGGGGTTAGCCGCACCGATGTGAGCGATGATGGGGAAGTTCTCGGGAACAGCCTCCATTATTGCCTCAAGAAGCGCCTTTCTCTCATCGTTGGAGAGGAGTATCATCTCACCGGAGCTACCGCCTACGTAGAGGGAATCGGCACCATTTTCGATAAGTCTTGTCGCATGAGCCTTTGCTGCCTCTGTGTTAAGAGAGCCATCAGCCTTGAAGGGGGTTATAAATGCAGGGATTATACCCTTGATGTCTACTTTATTCATAATAATTCTCCTTGTAAAGTTATATGATTATTATAAACCTTTATTTCTTTTATGTCAATAGTATTAAATATTATATTTTTAACTTGTAAATCAAAGAATAATTTGATATAATATATCGAAATATGTGAAACGAGGGTGTTTAATTTGAAAGGTTATTTAAAGAAGATATTTATTGATGGATTGGGAGCAATGGCTCAGGGTTTGTTTGCTACCCTTATAATCGGAACCATACTTTCTCAGATCGGTACTTTTTTGCCCATTGCAATAGGAAAATATATTATCGCTGCAGCAAGCATGGCTAAGACTGTAACGGGCGCGGGTATAGGCGTTGCTGTCGCCGTTAAATTTAAAGCATCTCCGTTACTCTGCGCTTGTGCAGGTGTTGTGGGTATGCTCGGTGCATTTCCGAATGCTGCTCTTGAAGGCTTGAAGGTTGGAGTTCCCGGTGAGCCTCTCGGTGCCTTTGTTGCTGCTGTTGTTGCAATAGAATTGGCTTCTCTTGTATCGGGTAAGACCAAACTTGATATAGTTCTCACACCCATTGTGGCTATCTGCTCCGGTGCGTGTGCCGCTTTCCTCATTTCTACTCCGATCTCAGGCTTTATGACCTGGCTCGGTTCTCTCGTGAATGTAAACGTAGCAGAGAATCCCGTTATAGGTGGTATTATTGTTTCGGTGCTTATGGGTGTATTTCTAACACTTCCCATATCCTCCGCGGCTATAGGAATTTCACTGGGACTTTCGGGGGTTGCAGCGGGTGCTGCATGTGTTGGTTGCTGTGCCAACATGGTTGGTTTTGCAGTAACAAGCTATCGTGATAACGGTGTTGGCGGTCTTGTATCTCAGGGGATAGGAACTTCTATGCTTCAGATCCCCAATATCATGAAGCACCCCCAGATATGGCTTGCGCCTATATGTACTTCAGCTGTACTCGGTCCTATTGCCTCTGCAGTTATCGGGATGACCAACACTCCTACAGGCTCCGGTATGGGAAGCGCAGGTCTGGTAGGTCAGTTTGAGGCATTTACTTCCATGCAGGGTGATTTTGGTACTGTAAGATCTCTTATTATAATTCTTATAATGCATTTTATTTTACCCGCGTTGCTTGCAATCGGATTTGATATCGGATTCCGTAAGCTCGGCTGGGTCAGAAAGGGTGATATGAAATTAACGGTGAACTGAAAAATAAAGAAAAAAAAGCCTTATTAAGGTTTTTAGATAAAACATATCTTTCATGGGCTCTGATCTCTTTAGCTATGACCTTGATTTTGGAGCTTATCAATCAGCGTTCCTTGATTAATACTATTAAATTTGTATTTCTGACTCCTCATATTTTTCTTATAAATTTTCTTATAGTTGCATTTACATACGGTTTCGTGCTTTTCTTTAAGCGCAGACTCTTTATATACGTTATAACTACCTTTATTTGGACAATAGTCGGAGCTATCAATCTTATATTACTTATAACCAGAAATACACAGTTTTATGCCACTGACATTCTGGTCTTCAGATACGGTATGTTTATTACGATGAGGTATCTGAATATCATATATGTGGCATTGATGTTTATTGCGCTGGTTGCTTTGATATTCGGCTTAGTTGTACTGTATAAAAGAGGATATAAGACAAATGAACGTATCAACTATTTTACAAGCAGCATAGTGTTGACGGCAACAGTTATATTATGCACCGTACTGATAGTTGTTGGTAATATTATCGGGTTTCTTGATTCCAGATTTACCGATATTAATGAGGGATATACCAATAATGGTTTTGTATATTCATATGGTTGCTCTCTCTTTGTTCAGGGTGTAGAGGAACCTGTTGATAATAGTGATAAGCTCTTAAATAAGCTTATCGATACACTTGATAAGCCTATTGTTCAGACAAAGGACAGACCAAATGTGGTGTTCGTTCAGCTTGAATCCTTTATAGATCCCGAGGAAATAAAAGAGCTTGAGCTTGACACCTCTGCTGCCCCTAATTTTCAGCGTATACAAAATGAATTTCCTTCCGGATATCTTCATGTACCCGTAGTCGGCGGCGGTACTGCCAATACAGAATTTGAGATACTTACAGGAATGAATCTCGATCATTTCGGTACTGTTGAGATTCCCTATGAGTCGGTGCTTACGGAAAAAACCTGTGAATCTATGGCATACAACTATAAGGCATTGGGTTATAAGGCGCATGCTATACATGATTTCAGTGCAGGCTTCTATAAGCGAAATACCGTGTATTCAAATTTGGGCTTTGATACCTTTACATCCTTTGAGTATATGACGGATCTTGAGTACAATGATATAGGTTGGGCAAAGGACAGCATTCTTGAAAGATATATATTAAGTGCTCTTAATTCAACTAAGGAAAGCGACTTTGTATATGCTGTTTCGGTACAGGGCCACGGCTCATATCCCAA
The DNA here is from genome assembly GCA_015063855.1 of Oscillospiraceae bacterium. GTDB lineage: Bacteria > Bacillota > Clostridia > Oscillospirales > CAG-272 > RGIG7300. The sequence goes on along the minus strand of SVTI01000024.1, from coordinate 24,879 downwards.
TGATTTTGATGATACCGAGAACGACATTTCAACTACCGTTCCCGAGCCGATAAGTGAATATACCGCTGCACTCGAGTATTATATTTCTCAGATCAGAGAAATGGATGAATTTGTGGGAAGCCTTACAGACACTCTTTCCGACTATGATGAAAAAACTGTAGTCGTGTTCTACGGTGACCATCTTCCCGCATTCAATATATCCTCCGATCTCATGAAGAGCGGTTCACTTTACGAAACCGAGTATACGGTATGGGCAAACTATGATATAGGCAGCGAAACCAAGGATCTTAAAACCTACCAGTTGGCGGCTTACGTTCAGGAGCTTATAGGTTTCTCCAGCGGTAAGGTAACCCAGCTTCATCAGATATACAGAGAGGATAAGGATTACGAGCTATATCTTCAGACTCTCGAATATGATATAGTTGAGGGTGATGCAGTAATATACGGAAATAAGGGACATTTTGAGCCTTCAGAGCTTAAGATGGGTATTGAAGATATAACGGTGGCAGAGTATGATTATGACCGTGAAACAAAGCTTCTGACGGTAAAAGGAGATAACTTTAACGAATTTTCCTTGGTTTATATCAACGGTTCACGTAAATCGACGGTTTTTGTTGACAAAAATACCCTTGTGGTTGAAAATGTCAGACTCAGGAACGATAATGAAATATCGGTTGCTCAAAAGGACATGCAGATGCCATGGACATATCTTACGATGACGGATTCGTTGATAGCTGAAAATATCGTTGACAGAAGAGGTAATAAATGAAAATACTTGTAATAGACGGGCAGGGCGGCAGAATAGGCAGACTGCTCGTTGAAGGAATAAAAAAGACTTGTCCCGATGCTGATATAATTGCTGTGGGGACTAACAGCATAGCTACATCAGCAATGATGAAGGGTGGAGCAGATCAGGCAGCAACGGGTGAAAACTCGGTTATCGTCTGCACAAGAGATGCCGACGTTATAGTCGGTCCGGTGGGTATAGCTATTGCAGATTCGCTTTTAGGTGAGATAACTCCTGCTATGGCGTTAGCTGTCGGACAGAGCAGTGCCGTGAAGCTTCTTATTCCCGTTTCAAAATGTAATAACCGTATTGTCGGAGCTGATGAAATGACACTTTCTTCATTGATAGACAAGACGGTTAAGACAATTTCAGATATAAAACAGAGGAACTGAATTATGTACCGTTATTTATCAAAATTAGTTGTATACAGAAATATAGATAAGGATTCTATACTTTTTCGTTTGAGCGATATTACAAGACGCTTTTATGAAAAAGAATATAAAAGAGAGGAACTGGTATCGGATATATATACCGAGATACACCGCCTGCTTGATATTGCTACCAGATACGGCTTTAACGATAATCTTTGGCATAACTATCTCGCATTTCTTCTTGCCACCACCGAAAATCCCTTCAGTATGTGCTGTGAGAAGAAGGGCGCCGGTGACGGCTCGGTAAATGAATTTGCCAAAAGTGACTTCGGTATTTTCAAGGCTCTGTTTGATTATGATTTTTCAAGGATAGAGAAGGAACTTGATATCAATTGCTTTACTACCATTACACATTATGTCTCCATGCCCAAGGCAGAGCAGATGTATAATAAGAATGTCAGCGAGAAGATAAGAGGTTTAAGTCGTGATATTGATAAGTGCATTAACGGAGATGCGGTCTTTGATGTAGTAACCGGATTTTACCGTGACTACGGTGTGGGAATGTTCGGTATGAACAAAGCGTTCCGTATCAAGCCCGGAAGCGAATGTGAGCTTGAGGCTATCACCAATACCGAGATCATCCGTTTGAGCGACCTTGTAGGCTATGAGATACAGAAGGCGGAGCTGACCGAGAATACAGAGGCCTTTGTTAACGGAGGCAAGGCAAACAATGTGCTTCTCTACGGTGATGCAGGCACGGGTAAGTCCACCAGCATCAAGGCGATACTCAATGAATATTATGACAGAGGACTTCGCATAATAGAGATATATAAGCATCAGTTTGAATATCTTCCGAAGATAATTGCAGATATTAAGAATCGTAATTACCGCTTTATTATCTATATGGACGATCTGTCCTTTGAGGAGAACGAGATCGAGTATAAATATCTTAAGGCTGTTATAGAAGGTGGACTTGAAATAAGACCTGAGAACGTGCTTATCTACGCTACCTCCAATCGCTGGCATCTTATTAAGGAGACCTGGAGCGACCGTAAGGATATTCAGGTTCAGAACGATGTCAGACATTCGGATACCATGGAGGAGAAGCTATCACTCTATGACCGCTTCGGCTGTACTATCAATTATTCAAAACCTGATCAGAAGGACTATTTCAAGATCGTAACAGAACTTGCTCACAGAAATAATATCGATATGAGCGATGAAGATATCGTTGCAAAGGCACGTGCATGGGCTATGCAGCATGGTGGCAGAAGCGGAAGAACCGCACAGCAACTCATTAATCATCTTTTAGGTAAGGAAAAAATATGATATACACTTCAATAGACCAGCTTATAGGCAGAACACCTATGCTTGAGCTTGTTAATACGGAAAAGAAATATTCTCTTAAGGCAAGGCTATATGCCAAGCTTGAATACTTTAATCCCGCAGGCTCCGTCAAGGATAGAGTGGGTAAGGCAATGCTTGATAAGGCTGAAAAAGAGGGAATACTGACACCGGATTCGGTCATTATCGAACCTACCAGCGGTAACACGGGTATAGGTATTGCATCTGTTGCGGCGGCAAGAGGCTACAGAGTAATAATAGTAATGCCCGAGACCATGTCGGAGGAAAGAAGAACCTTGATGAAGGCTTACGGTGCCAAGCTTGTACTGACCGAGGGTAAGCTCGGAATGAAGGGGGCTATTGCTAAAGCCGAAGAGCTTAAAAAGGAGATACCTGACAGCTTTATCGCGGGCCAGTTTGTCAATCCTGCAAATCCCGAGGCTCATTTTGAGACTACAGGTCCCGAGATATTTGAGGATACCGATGGAAATGTTGATATCTTTGTTGCAGGAGCGGGAACAGGTGGTACTGTCAGCGGTGTTGGCAGATACCTTAAGGCTAAAAAAAGCAACGTTAAGATTATAGCGGTTGAACCTATGTCATCTCCTGTTCTCAGTGGCGGTGAAGCGGGAACACACGGTATACAGGGGATAGGTGCAGGATTTATTCCCGAGATACTTGATCTTGACATAGTAGATGAGGTTATATGTATCTCTGACGGTGATGCTATCGAATATGCCAACCGTATGGGTAAGATTGAGGGATTTCTCTGCGGTATTTCCTCTGGTGCAGCCCTTGCAGCGGCTATATCAGAGGCTAAAAAGGACGAAAACGAAGGTAAGAATATAGTTGTACTGCTCCCCGATTCGGGAGACAGATATCTGTCAACAGATTTATATAAGAAATAAGGCTGTCTATCGACAGCCTTATTCTATAGGTAGAGTAACTATAAAGGTAGTACCCTTATTCAATTCACTTTCGCACTCTATTTTGCCTCCCGCCATCTTGACTATCTGATCGCAGAGGGCAAGTCCGAGACCGTTTCCCTGACCCTTATGGGACGAGTCTCCCTGATAAAATTTTTCAAATATATGTTTTTTCGTTTCCTCTGTCATACCGATGCCGCTGTCCTTTACGGTGACAACGGCATTATCGTCGATTCTCTTTAAACTGACAGCAATGCTTCCTTTGCAGTCTGTGAATTTAAGAGCGTTACCGATGAGGTTGAGCCAAACATGGAGCAGAAGACTTTCCTCGCCCTCATATTCAAGCTCCTCGAGGTCGATTTCCAGTTCATGCCCCTTCTCGGTCCACACCATTTCGTGGGTGAGTATCGCCTCACGGATCTGTTCATCCAGTCTGAAACGCTTTCCGGAAGGGGTAAATGTTCGGTTTTCCAGCTTTGACAGAAGAAGAATGTTTCCCGTAAGCTCGGACAGAAGTCTTGTATTATCATGTATCTTTCTAATATACTCATGCTTCTCTTCGTTTGTGACCGATTCGTCCTGAAGAAGGGTCGCATATCCTTCAATAGCTGAAAGCGGTGTTTTGAATTCATGAGAAACACCGGCAATAAAGTCATTTCTCAGAGTTTCTATCGATCCTAATTCCTTTACCATGTTATTAAAATTGTCAAAGGTCGCATTAAGCTCCTCTATATGAGTGAGTGTATTAATGCGAACATCGAAATTTCCTTTAGCTACAGTTTTTGAAGCATTGCTAAGCTTTACTATTGGTTGGAGAATATGGTTGTTTACGTAGTAGGCAAGGGCGGATGCTATGCAGATACTCAGAAGAAATGTGAAGAGAATTATCGAAATAGGACCTGCAAGGATCACTCTGAGCAGACCGAGCCTTGCGAGTATGATGGTGGATACAATGGTCATTACCATTGCAAAAAGCAGAATGGCAAATATGATGATCGCAAAGTGAAGTCTGAGAGAATGCCCCTCAGCACGTATCTCCGGCTTTACCTTGTTCTTCATTTCTTTACCGCCTTATAGCCGAGACCCCTTACCGTAACGATCTCTATATCCTCATTATCACGGAGTCTGTCACGTATACGGTTGATATGGACGTCTACCGTATGGGTGTCTGTCTCGCTTGTCATTCCCCATATATCGTCCATTATCTGCTGACGGGTGAATATATGATTTGGATTTGATGCTAATTTATAAAGAAGCATAAATTCCTTTTGGGGAAGAGATTCCGAACCCTTCGACGTGTAAAGTGTAAGGGTATCGTATTCGAGGATCGTTTCGCCGAAGCTGAGCTTTCTTTCATTTACGATTTTGGCGCGGCGCAGAAGAGCTTTGATACGTAATATCATTTCGTTTACATCTACAGGCTTTACCATATAGTCGTCAACACCTGCATTGAAGCTCTGTTGTTTATCGGCAAAGGTATCCTTGGCGGTTATCATAAGTACGGGAAGGGTGTATTTGGCATCACGCAGTTCACGAACCAGCTCTATTCCGTCCATACGGGGCATCATTATATCAGTTATGATGAGATCAACGTATTCATTGTCGAGTATATCAAGGGCTTCTTGACCGTCCTGAGCCTCAAGAGGTGTGTAGCCTTCGCGGGTCAAGACCTTGCAAAAGAGATTGGAAAGCTCTGTGTTGTCCTCGACTACAAGTATTTTAAACATATAAGTACTCCTAAACATTATTTATCATATTAATATTAAATTACAAAAGTAAACCTAATATCAAGAGAAAAATCAACTATTATTGATACGAAGTTGATGATAAATTGATTTTAACATATTATAATACAAACATCAAGAGGAGAATGAAATGAAATTCAGAGACAGATTGATTCGCTTTATGTACGGCAGAAACGGCTATGATACCTTAGCCAAGGTGGTACTGTGGATAGGTGTTATTCTCAGTATTATCAATATATTCCTTCACTCATGGATACTTAGTATTTTGATATATCTTATTCTTTTCTATACTATATTCCGTGCTATGTCAAGGAATATATGGAAAAGAAGGCTTGAAAACGAAAAATTTATGAAAATATGGTCGAAGGTTACGGGAGTATTTAAGCTTCAGAAAAACAAATTCCGTGATCGTAAGACCCACGTATACCGTCAGTGTCCTTCATGCCATGCAAATCTTCGCTTGCCGAAGCAAAAGGGAATCCACACGGTAAAATGTCCGAGATGCTCTATGCGTTTTGAAACAAAAGGAAATTAAATAATCGATATAACTACGCTATGCGTAATTATATACATCATCCATCACCTTCCATCTAAACAAAAAACGAGTTCTTTTACAAGGACTCGTTTTTTGGCAGGGCTTTGCCCTGCACCCCGCGTATAGGGTATGAAGTTTTTATGTTATTGTACAAGGAGCTGATATTTAAATCAGCTCCTTGCTTTCCTTACGCTTTAGATACAGATAATATGTAGTACTGGTGGTGATACCGATTATAGTGGATATCGGAACAGCCATACCGATGAAGGTAAGGTTTCCGCCGGTTATCGCTTTCATAATGATCGAAGCGGGCATTCTGATAAGAAGGGCGGTACCAACACCCTGACACATAACGAAGAAGGTCTTTCCGCAGCCGTTAAAGTAACCGATAAAGCTGAAGAGAATGCAGGTGAGGGTGGTATCGATAGCGAATCCGCGAAGATAAGCTGCTGCTTGTCTTTGATACTCTAATTCCTCTGTGAACAGAGAAGCGGGAAGTTCTCCGAAGAAGAATATAAATACTGAAATCAGTATACCTATTGACGCACCGCCTATCATACCCGTAAGCATTGCTTTCTTCGCTCTTTCCGGCTTTTTTGCACCGATATTTTGTGATACGAATGCTGCCATGCTCTGCATCAAGGAGCTTGGTATAAGCATAATGAACATGATAACCTTCTGTGCTATACCGTAACCCGAGCCTGCCGAAAGTCCTATATCATTGATTATTGCGCATATAACGAGGAACGAAAAATTGCTGAGCACGTCTTGTGTTGCAATAGGTGCACCCATTTTAACGACCTTGCGTGTTTGCTTAGAGAATCTTATATCCTTTATCGAGAAGGTGAAGGGAAGATCTATCTTTTTTATAATCAGAAGGGAAAGGAGCACACTTATTGCCTGTGCACCTACGGTTGCTATCGCCGCACCCGAAACACCCATATCCAATGCTGCTACAAGTACAAGATCTCCTATTATGTTTACAACGCAGGCGATTGATACGAAGATAAGAGGAAGTCTTGAGTTTCCCATACCTCTGAAAATACCGCTTAAAATATTGTATCCGAAAATAAATACAAGTCCGGCTCCGCAGATACGTACATAAGTTACTGTTCCTTCAATTGCGGGTGCCTGCATAAGCTTTGCGAGTAAGGGAGCTTGCCATACTACAAATATTGTCAGCACTGCTGCCATACAACCGAAAAGTGCAAGAGCACCGCCTATGGTTTTTCCGACCTTATCGTTTCTTCTTTCGCCTATATATTGACCGATAAGAACTGCCATACCCATGGTAAGACCTGTTATCATGAAGTTGAAAAGATTAATGATATTTGTTCCCGTAGCAACTGCGGATATTGCCTGCTCGTCGCTGAATCGGCCGACTATGAGCATATCTACTGCACCGTACATCGCCTGAAGTATCAATGCGCCAAGAACGGGAAGCATGAAGGCGATCATCTTCTTCGGAATACTGCCCTCCGTAAAGTCATCTTTTCTTGAAGTTGTATTTTGCTTTGTCATTTTTACCTCATAAAACGGTTAATCCCTTTTGAGATTAACCGTTTAGTTTATTGATAGATATTTTTTGATTTATAGGAAATTGCTACATTTCGGGTACTGAAGAAACAAGCTTATGTTCATTTCAAGCCCGATTACCGGTGCGGGCCGGCGCCCGCTATTCGTTTTCCAGAGCCATGAACATATCAACTCTGGTCTTGTGTCTGCCGCCCTCAAAGGGAGAGTCAAGGAACTTGTCAACGATCTCAAGTGCTACACCCTTACCGAGAACTCGAGCACCGAAACAAAGTACGTTTGCATCGTTGTGACGTCTGGTCATCTCGGAGGAGAAGGTGTCACAGCATACTGCGGCACGAATACCCTTATGCTTATTCGCTGCCATGGACATACCGATACCCGTTCCGCAGATAAGTATACCAAGCTCACATTCGCCCTTCTGTATAGCCTCACAAACCTTGTGAGCGTATTCGGGATAGTGAACCGAATCGGTGGAGTGTGTACCGAAGTCGATGTACTTTATCTCTCTTTCGTCAAGATGCTTTAAAACGTCTAATTTGAGCTCATAGGCTGCCTGGTCGCAGGCAACTGCAATAATTCTTTCGGCCATTTTCTTTTATCCTTTCGTTTCTTTCACGCTCTGCCTGGGATGCACGAAGGTATATCGGCTGCACCTCGGAATCGGTGAATATATTTTTGTTTTTATTGTAATTATTTTCTGCTGCCAATGCTACGCTTACTGCATTCTGAAGGCGTAGGCGAAGAGGGGTCTCACAGATGGTGTCAAGTTGAATGTTTTTTTGTGCAAGTGCATATCCGTCGCCTGTGAAATATATCGGTTCATTATATGTTGAGAGTATTTCCTTCAATTCTTCGCAGGGAATAAGCATATCCTCGGTAAGTCTCTTGCCATCCTTGAATAAGGCTGTATAGACCTGATTTCTTCTTGCATCCATTACCGGACAGACGATTCCGTCAAAGCCCTGTAAATTATATGAAAGTGCTTCAAGCGATGATACAGAGGCTATAGGCTTATTTTTACCAAAGGTAAGTCCCTTTATGAGAGAAATGCCTATTCGTACTCCTGTGAAGGAGCCGGGACCTGCCGAGATGGCAAAGAGATCTATGTCGTCAACACTGATACCGGCGGTATCAAGCGCTCTTTCTGCTAAGGGCAACAGGGTCTCGCTGTGGGTGTGACCTGTATTCTGTGTGTATTCCGCTACAATTTTGTCGCCATCAATTATGGCGGCGCAGGCTGCTACAGCGGATGAATCTAATGCAAGAATCTTCATTGAGTGATTTCCTCTATAGTTATGTTGCGTACGTCCTCGTCTTCTGTTTTGGTGATGGTGACCTTATAATAGCTGTCGGGAAGGGCATACTCGATATTTTCGCACCATTCACAAATGATGATACAATCTGTATAGTCATAGAATCCTATCGAATAGAGATCGTCATCGTCGGTGATACGGTACATATCAAAGTGGCAGATACGGTACTTTTCGCCCATATACTCGTTTACAATGGTATAGGTGGGGCTTGAAACGTATTCATCAGGAGCGAGACCTCGGCAGATTCCTCTTGTAAAAGCGGTCTTGCCAGCACCTAAGTCTCCGTACATTGCCACGAAGTCGTTGTTTTTTAAAGTCTTTGCAAACTCAAGTGCTATTTCCTCGGTTTGCGCCGGACTGCATGAGGTAAAGGTCTTATTCATTAAAAGTAATATACTATGCTATCCTCGTCATAGTCAACGACGCAGGTATAATTCTTTCCGTTAACTTTCTTGGTTGCTCTTGTACCGTCAACGGTAAAGCCGTTAGCTGCAAGTGTTTCAAGGTATGCATCTGCATCAGAGGTGAAATCTGTACCGCATTCATAGTATACTTCTATACAGTCATCAGCGGTAAATGCCTCGTAGATAGAGTAATCGGTTTCAAAAGCGAAAAATTCGGATGGAATACCGAGATCCTTGTACTTGTAGACCTCAAGGGAGAACCAGAACTGACCGTCAAGGCTGTCATCCCATACATCAACGTAAATATTTCCGTTACCCCAAACCGCATCGATATCGTTGCTTTCCTTAAAGCCGTTTTCAGAGAGAAGATTGAGATATGCATCGTAATCCTCTTCTGTGCAGGTAAAGCCTGTGCTCCAGTAATCGTATTCGTCATATGCCTGATAGGTAAGGGGGTCCATTTCTTTATAATTGGTAAACTTGGGAACGTCGGAGGGAATCTTATCGGACCAGAGATTTTCTTCTGTACCGCCTTCATCGAGTATCTCCTTTTCAGGCTCGATATAGGTTTCCGTATGGGTGTTACCCTCTTCGTCCTCGTAGATCACATATCCGTCGTAGTATTCGTCATCAGGATCCTCCACCTCGGGATCGGGATTAGGCTCTATTACCGTACCGTCGGGAATGGTGATGTCATCGTTGATATCGCTTTCCTTGGTTTCCTCGGGATCCTTTTCTACGGAATCAACAGAGGCGGGTTCCTTTTTTGTATCCTTGTCCTTTGAGGGAACGGGAATCTTTTCACCATTGTCGTTCGTTACCTCCTTGCCTTTTTCGTCGGTAACGTATTCTGTCTTTTCCTTTGATGAGCCCTTTTTGTCCTTCTCGTTATCCTTGCCCTTACAAGCGGCAAATGAGAGAATAAGTGCTGCGATAAGAAGTACTGATAATATCTTTTTCATTTTAGTTTTCCTTTCTATTCTTCAGTATAATTTTCAATTATTTCGTATGCCTCAAGAAGCTTCTCCTCAAGCTGTTCCTTTTTGGTATAAAGCTCGGATAGCTTAACATGATCGGTGGAGCAACTTTCGATCTCGATTTCTGTTGTTTCAATCTCTTTTTCGATTCTTTCGCTGTCCGAAAGAGCCTTTTCGTATTGCTTTTTCAGACGTCTGAGTTCGGATTGCTGTTTTTTCTGGTTAAGGTAATCTGTCTTGGCGGCTGTAGGAGCATCGGGAGTTTTTTCGGTTATCTCACCCTTTTCATAACGCTTTCTAAAGCTTTCAAACTCGGTATAATTACCCTTAAAATCGTATAACGCGTGCTCATTTTCAAGATTAAAACATAGCATCCTTGTGGCAAGCTTCTTTATAAAATATCTGTCATGGGATACTGCAATTATCGTTCCGTCAAATTGAAGAAGTGCATTCTCCAGAGCTTCACGGCTTGAGATATCAAGGTGATTTGTCGGCTCGTCAAGTATGAGAACATTCATTTTTGAGAGCATCAGCTTGGCTAAGGTCAATCTCGCTTTTTCACCGCCGCTCAGCACGGATACGGGCTTGATAACATCCTCACCCTTGAAGAGGAAAAGGGCTAACGTGTTTCTTACCTCGGTCTGTGTAAGATCAGGGTAGGCATTCCAAAGCTCGTCGATAACCGTATTTGATTCATCAAGATCCTGATTTTCCTGGTCGTAGTATGCATATACGGTATTCTGTCCCCAGTATATATTGCCGCTGTCGGGCATTAGCTTTTTTGCGATAGTTTTGATGAGGGTAGATTTACCGCAGCCGTTCGGACCTGTGATAAAGGCATGATCTCGGCGCATAACGGTAAGATCAACAGCCTCAAAGAGCTTTTTGGGGCCGTATGCCTTGGAAAGTCCTCGGAGTGTCAGCACCTCATTTGCACCTTCGCTTGATTTGTTGAAGGTGATACGCACGGTATCAAGAGGACCTGAGGGTCTGTCCAATTTTTCCATTTTATCGAGTTGCTTCTGACGACTCTCTGCGGCGATTATATTTTTTTCTCTGTTCCAGCGTTTCTGTAGAGCGATATACTCCTCTATACGCTTGATTTCCTTTTGCTGATTCTTATAATGCTTTTCCTGTATCTCGCGATCCTTTTTCTTTTTCTCTGTAAAGGAGGTATAGTTACCCTGATAGAGAGTCGCCTGCTTGTTTTCGATATCAAGGATATGTGTGGTTATCCTATCAAGGAAATATCTGTCATGGGATATACAAAGCACAGTCTTTGGATAGGATATAAGGAAATCCTCAAGCCATGCAAGTGCATCGATATCAAGATGGTTTGTCGGCTCGTCAAGAAGGAGAATGTCGGGCTCGCGAAGAAGCAGAGCTGCAAGAGCTACCCTTGTTTTCTGACCTCCGCTCAAGGTGGATATCTTGAAGCCGTGGGTCTCGGGGGCAAATCCGAGGCTTGTAAGTATACCCTTGGCACGGCTTTTATATTCGTAGCCACCGTTTTTTGCGAAGCGTTCCTCGCAGTTGACGTATGCCTGTGCAAGCGATGGGTCTGATTCCATTCTTGATTTAAGAGACTCAAGCTCGTTTTCCTCGCAAATCAGCTCCGAAAAGGCCTGATTCAGTACCTCCTCGTAAAGAGTGTTGTCACTTGATATGGTCGCATTCTGAGTGAGTATGCCGAGCTTCTTTTTCTTGTCTATATATACATTACCCTCGGTTGGGGTGTATTCACCTGTTATTAGCTTGAAAAGGGTGGATTTACCTGCACCGTTGACACCGACGATTCCTAACTTATCACCGTCATTAAGACTGAAGGATATATCGTGAAGAAGAACGTCGACACCAAAGGCAAGACCTAACTTTTCAATAGATAAACAAATCATAGTTCCTCTTTGTGTTATATAATAATACAGAATATATTATATCACTAAAAAGAGATAAAGTCAAGGGTAGGGCCTTGACTTTATGCTATACTTTATTTGCTATTTCCTTCTTCAATCTCGATATTATTTTTTTCTCAAGACGTGAAATATATGATTGGGATATTCCCATCTTATCGGCTACCTCCTTTTGGGTCAGCTCTCTGCCGCCGCCCAGAGCAAAGCGCATTGAAATGATCTCCTTATCCCGTTCATTAAGATGAGATACGGCATTTAGTATGGTTATACGATCCTGCTCGGTCTCAATATTACGGTAAACGCTGTCCTCATCACCTCCTAAAATGTCGGACAGAAGAAGCTCGTTTCCGTCCCAGTCTACGTTTAACGGTTCGTCTATAGACATTTCGCTGCGCTGATTACTGCTTTTTCGTATGTACATAAGTATCTCGTTTTCTATACAACGGGACGCGTAGGTAGCGAGCTTTATGTTTTTATCCGGCTTAAAGGTGTTTATAGCTTTTATCAGTCCAATAGTACCTATCGAGATCAAATCCTCGATGCCGATACCCGTGTTCTCAAATTTTTTTGCTATATATACCACCAGTCTCAGATTATGTTCCACAAGAACACAACGAAGAGAGATGTCCTCGTCCTTTCTTTCTATCATTTCCGCCTCCTCCTCGGCTGACAGAGGCATGGGAAGGATATCCGGTCCGTTTATATAGAAAACATCGGAGGAGTCTCGGGATAAGCGATTTATTAATTTGTTTAATAATTTCATCATAACATTTCTCCTTGGCTATAATATACTTGCGGGAATAATGCATTCCTTTTCACCGAAGCTCTTTGTCTTTGAGGTACAAGCGATACAGAGCTGTTTGCTTTCACCGTTTATCTCCGCTTTGTCGGGGATGATGCCGATAAGCATACCCTTTCCGCCTATATGAGAAACGGGTATCATTCTTACTCTTTTGGCGAATTTCGGATCTGTAAATTCGAGCAGACCTATCTTGGAATCACGAAACAGCGGTCGTACACCCAAGGGTAGGATTGGCTCTAATTTATCGTATGCACAGATTGCCACAGGCAGACCGCCCAAGGGCTCGCACAGAAGGTTTCCCGAGTCTGCAAGTGCATTGAGCGAGGTGGATTTTCCGCATAACGATATTTTCAGCTCTGCCTCTTTTCGTGCCGCTCTTTTCTTTAAGAGTAATCCGCATAGATACGAAAATACAAGTGCCAAAATAGCAATAATAATAAAAAGAGAGAAGGGAATATCGTTATAAAGCGTTCTGTTTTCGTTGTCTATAACAATGCTTCTGCCGGATATGCCGTTGTTTACCATAGTGAAAAGTGCTGTCATAGTACCGCCTATAAGAAAACCTACTCCGTATATAAGCAGAGAATTTCTTATAAGTACGATCATTGAATGTATGCCAAAGACAGTAAATGCCATTATAACGGTAACAGAAATATTCACAAAGATCGATACAATTACAGGGCCGCTTTGAAAAAGGCTCATTACTCCGTAGAGCGCACCGATGCCCGAGCTTAAAAGAAGCTGCGAGAGAGATGGATTTGAATGAATAATTTTAGAAACTAAATAAATAGTTAGAAAATCCATTGAAAAGTTGATAATGAATAGAACATCACCGTATATAATCTGTTCCAAGGGCAGCCTCCTTAATCGGTATGTGATGATTATAATGTATTTTCTGTGAAAAAACTGTCAAAAGAGATGATCAGAATATATTTATCTATTGCATTTTTCGGATATTGGTGGTAAAATAAAAGGTAATAGTTTTATATAAGGAAGTGTATGTAATGGCAATTTTGAATATAATAACCGAGGAGAATCCGATGCTTCGTAAGAAGAGCAGAAGGGTAGATGAGATAACGCCCAGAATACTTACTCTCCTCGACGATATGCGAGATACTCTTATCAAGGCAAACGGTGCAGGACTGGCGGCCGTTCAGGTAGGTGTTCTTCGCCGTATAGCGCTTGTATGCTATGAGGAAGGTAATATAATTGAGCTTATCAATCCCGAAATAATAGATCGTGTCGGTTCTCAGGAGGAATTAGAGGGATGTCTCTCTCTTCCCGATCAGTGGGGCTTGGTTGAACGTCCCGAGACGGTTACGGTTAAGGCGATGAACAGAGACGGCAAGGAGTTTACCCTTACCGCATCAGGACTCGGAGCAAGAGCGCTTTGTCATGAGATAGATCATCTTGACGGAGTTATATATAAGGATAAGGCATCAAGAATGCTCACCCCCGAAGAGCTTGAAGAGATGTACGAATAAGGAGAAGATATGAGATTAATTTTTATGGGAACTCCCGATCTTGCAAGGACTGTGTTGGAGAAGCTTACAGAGTCGGATAACGAGGTAGTAGCTGTTGTTACTCAGCCTGATAAGCCCAAGGGCAGAGGATATGAGTTAACACCTCCTCCCGTTAAAGTGTTTGCCGAGGAGAAGGGAATACCCGTATATCAGCCCGTGACTCTTAAAAACGGGGAGATGCAGCCTATAATAGATGAATATAAGCCTGATGCGATTATCGTTGCGGCTTACGGACAGATCCTGCCTCCCTATATCATAGAGTTCGGAGGCTACGGATGTATCAACGTTCACGGCTCCATCCTTCCCAAGTACAGAGGAGCGGCACCTATTCAGCGTGCTATAATCGACGGCGAGACAAAAACGGGTATTACCATCATGAGAATGGACAACGGACTCGATACCGGTGATATCCTTACCATCGAGGAGACCGAGATCGCACCTGAGGATAATTTTGAAACCATGCATGACCGACTTGCGGATATAGGTGGCTTACTTTTAGTCAAGACCCTCAAAATGCTTGAGGAGGGAAGTATAACACCTCAGAAGCAGGATGACAGCCTTTCCAACTATGCGAAAAAGATAGAAAAGAGTGATTGTCTGCTCAATCTTGCCGAGGACGCTTATTACGTATGGTGCAGAATAAGAGGTCTTTCTCCCATACCCCTTTCATTTGCATACTTAAACGGCAAAATGGTTAAATTTATAGAGGCGGAATATTCCGAGAAAAGCTATGATGCCGAGACGGGAACTGTTGTTTCTCTTGACGGCGGTAAGATAACAATTTCCTGCGGTAAGGGAAGCATATCACTTCTTCGACTTCTCCCCGAGGGTAAGGGAAGAATGTCGGCTTCCGACTTTATTAACGGCAGACGAGTAGCTGTGGGAGATATTTTTAAGAATACTAAGGAGTAATATATGTTCTGGATAGATTATTGGTATATTATTTTTGTTATACCGCCCATGCTTCTTTCGATATGGGCATCCTTTAACGTAAAGAATACCTTCAATAAGTATAAAAAGGTAAGAAATCGTTACGGACTTACAGGTGAGGAGAGTGCAAGGAAGATCCTTGACGCGAATGGTCTCTATAACGTACGTATTGAGCGTATAAGCGGAGATCTGACCGACCATTACGATCCCCGTACAAACGTAATTCGTCTTTCTGACAGTGTATACGGAAGTGATTCTGTTGCTGCTGTGGGTGTAGCTGCTCACGAAGCGGGTCATGCAGTTCAGCACGCGACCGAGTATACCCCCATTAAGATCAGAAGCAGCCTTGTTCCTGTTGCCAACTTCGGCAGCAGCGCAGGTGTTCTTCTTGCGGTAATCGGTATATTCCTTGCCAATGAAATGCTCTCTTACATCGGAATAGCGCTCTTTATGGCGGTCGTTTTATTTCAGCTTGTTACACTTCCCGTTGAATTTGATGCAAGCAACAGAGCTATCAAGGCACTTGAGAGAGGATATCTTTCCGACGATGAGCTTAAGGCAACAAAGAAGGTTTTAGGCGCAGCAGCACTTACCTATCTTGCGGCTCTGCTTGTTTCTATCGGACAGCTTCTTCGTCTTATTATGTTGGTCAATCGAGGCAACAGAGATTGATCGGGGCGAGAGAGGCGGCGTACCGTTCACTTGTACGCTGTGCAAAAGATAATAAGTTTGCCAATCTTGAGATAGATTCGGCGATTAAAAAATTCAATTTAGAGGGGGCTGAGCGCTCCCTTTATACCGTGCTTGTATACGGAACCATCGAGCGTATGCTCACCCTTGATTTTTATCTTTCAAACTGTTCGGATAAGCCGATCGATAAGCTCGATTTTTCGGTCTTAACGATTCTTCGATTATGTGCATACCAGATACTGTTTCTCGACAGAATACCTGATCATGCGGCGGTTAACGAGTCTGTTGAACTTGCAAAGCGCAACGCGCCAAAGGGAAGTGCGGGCTTTGTTAATGCGGTATTGCGTAAATTAATAGAATGTAAGGATAAGCTTGAGCTTCCCAACCTTTCGGTCAGATACAGTGTTCCCGAGTGGATAACCGAGCTTTGGTGCTCTCAGTACGGACATGAAAAAGCTGTTGAAATACTTGAGGGTATGGACAAGCCGCCCGTAATGACCCTTCGTGTAAATACTCTTGTAACAGAAAGAGATTGGCTTCTCAATTTACTTACGGAAAAGGGAATAAAGGCTGAAAAAACCGAGCATTCTCCGGTAGGCATACATATAATGCAGGGGATTTCCTTTATGCAGATAGTGCAGCTGTGCGGAAATTCAGCCTACGTTCAGGATGAGGCTTCCCAGCTTACCGTTGAAGCCGTTGACGCGTCTCAAAACGAATTTGTAATAGATACCTGCTCCTGTCCGGGAGGCAAAAGCTTCGGTATGGCGATGTGTATGGATAACCGAGGAAAGCTTCTATCCCTTGATCTTCATAAGAGTAAACTCAGCCTTGTGGATAAGGGTGCTGTACGTCTCGGAATAGATATCATCGAGACAAGGGAGCATGACGGTAAATCTTATATTGAGGAATTTTATCATAAGGCCGACCGCGTACTCTGCGACGTACCATGCTCAGGTCTCGGTGTTATGGCTAAAAAGCCTGAGACAAGATATAAGGACAGGGAAGCGATAGAACGCCTTCCTGAAATACAATACAGTATACTCTCAGCTTCATCTGCTTATTTAAAGGATGGCGGTGTGCTGGTATATTCGACATGTACGTTAAATAAGAACGAAAACGAAAATGTAGTTGAAAGATTTATTTCGGAAAACAAAGAGTTTACATTAGACTCAATGATTACTCATTTTCCTGTAAAAGGAAAAAGCGACGGCTTCTTCCATGCTAAGCTTTTAAAATGTAAATAATTAATTTTTAGGAGATAAATATGGCAAACATTTTTATCGCACCCTCCAAGTACGTTCAGGGTGCAGGAGAAATCAAAAAAATAGGAGATTATACTGCTAATTTCGGTGAAAATGCATTGGCACTTATCAGTGAATCGGGCTATAAGCGTAACGGTGCAGATATCGAAGCAAGCTTTAATGAAACAGGTGCTAAGGTCAGCTTTGACTATTTTAACGGTGAATGCTCGCTTAATGAGATCGAAAGACTTAACAATATCGTTGCGGAGAATTCCTACGATTTCATTATCGGTATAGGCGGTGGTAAGATTCTTGATACAGCAAAGGCTGTAGCATATTTCTGCAAGCTTCCCGTTGTTATCGTTCCCACTATAGCATCTACCGATGCTCCCTGCAGTGCTCTTTCTGTTATCTATACAGATGAGGGTGTGTTTGAGAAGTATCTTTTCCTTCCCGCTAACCCAAACCTTGTTCTTATGGATACAGACATTATTGCAAAGAGTCCCGCTCGTCTTACCGTTTCGGGTATGGGTGATGCTCTGGCAACCTACTTTGAGGCAAGAGCGACCAAGCGTTCAGGCAGCGGTACATGTGCAGGCGGCAAGATCACCAATGCGGCTATGGCATTGGCTAAGCTCTGCTACGAGACCCTTATCGAGAACGGCATTGATGCAAAGCTTGCTCTTGAGAGAAAGGTATGTACTCCTGCTGTTGATATGGTAATTGAAGCTAACACACTTCTCAGCGGTATCGGCTTTGAGAGCGGCGGTCTTGCAGGTGCTCACGCTGTCCACAACGGCTTCACCGTGCTTCCCGAGACACACAATATGTATCACGGCGAGAAGGTGGCATTCGGTACCATCACTCAGCTTGTTATGGAGAATGCCGAGGAGCTTGAGGAGGTAGTTCTCTTCTGTATCGAGGCAGGTCTGCCCGTTACATTGAAGGAGCTTGGCGTTGAGGAGGTTACTCCCGAAAAGATCATGGCGGTTGCAAAGGCAGCTTCCGACGTCGGTGAGACTATTCACAATATGCCCTTCGAGGTTACTGCAGATACAGTATATGCGGCTATTATGGCAGCAGATGCTATCGGTAACTATTATCTTAATAACTAAAAAATCATGAGCCTTCCGGTAAAATGGAAGGCTCTTTGTATATTCCTCTTTACGTTTGAATATTAATGTAGAAATAACCTAAAGGGGGTATTCAATGTCGTATATAGAGCTTGTTTTAACGGCATTTGGTTTGAGTGCGGACGCCTTTGCGGTGTCGTTGTGCCAAGGGTTTGAGATGAAAAAGGAAAAGCAGCTTTCATCGGCATATATTATGGCATTCTTTTTTGGTCTGTTTCAGGCATTAATGCCGATAATGGGTTATTATGCAGGGATGAGTTTCAACAGATACATTTCGGAGATAGACCACTGGGTCGTATTTCTGATATTGGCATATATAGGGGGTAAGATGATATATTCTGCCTTTTCGGATTATAATTACAGACACGGAAACCGCACGGCAGATTTACTTATATTATGTATAGCCACAAGTATAGATGCTTTAGCTGTGGGTGTAAGCTTTTCATTTTTGCAGAATAATATCTATTTTGCATCGGCTGTTGTAGGAATAATAACATTTACTGTATGTCTTGTCGGTGTTATGACAGGCAGATGCTTCGGATCTCGTTTGGGCTATAGGGCACAGCTTATGGGTGGGATCATACTCGGACTTATAGGATTGAAAATTTTATTAGAGCATCTTGGTATATTTTAATGTTGATTTATGATAAAATATCTGTTATAATATTATTATAACAATTTGCGGAGTATAACGATGGATAATGAAAAGATAGATGTTTCAATGCTTGCCGATGTAATGTCGTGCAGAGTACTTGAAGAGGACGAAATAATTGAACTTGTTATAAATATTTGCAGCTTTGCAGAGAAGAACAGGGTTCACGCAGATATAATGCCTGCCAATATAGCAATGGACGGCAGTATTCTCGAGATTAAATGCGATAACGATAATATATATGCTTCACCGGAAACGGTATCAGATGGTAAAAGGGATACGTTATCCGATATATATTCGATAGGTGTTCTTATCTATACTCTTGTTAACGGTAACCGTATACCTTTTAGCGATTTATCGGGAGGTAACCGAGAAAAGGCGGTGGCAATGCGTCTGTCGGGAAAGGAGCTTGTCGTTCCCGAAAATTGTCGTATAGAGCTTGCAGGAGTTATATTCTCTGCATGTGCCAACGAAAGAGAGTACAGATACCAAAGTATCACAGAGCTTAAAAATGCTCTGTATAACTACAAGAGTAAAAAACAATATATGAAAAAGAGCCTTCCTTCGGTGAAGAAGAAGGCGGCTGTAAAAAAAGATAAGCCTGCAGATATACCTGAAATAATCGAAGAAAAGATCAAGCGTACTGCTCCCGAGAATGATAAGCAGAGAGAGGAATATTATCTTGAGGCACGCTCAAGGATGATAAATGCCTTCGAGGAGAGCGATTATGATGATGCAATAGAGCTCTTTGAACTTCTTTGCGGTTATCGGGATTCACTCAAGCTTATTGATATATGCAAAAAGCGCCGTGCAGATATGATAGTAAAGCATGAGGCGGAGAATATCGACTGGAACGAGAAATTTGTTCAGGGCAAGAAGGACAAGCGTAAGGATTGGATAAGCATGACCGCAGTTCTTGTTGTTATTATTATAGGTCTTATAATACTGTTTTCAAGTGGTGGTGAGACACCAACACTATAAGGAGATAAATATGCCAAAGTATGAGCTTACCAATATGGTAATGGTTGAGGATAAAGAAAGCGGAAGGGTGCTCGTTCAGGAAAGGGTAAAATACTGGAAGGGTATTACCTTTCCGGGAGGTCACGTAGAGCCCTGTGAGAGCTTTACAGATTCTGCGATTCGTGAGATAAAGGAGGAGACAGGTCTTGACATATACAACGTCAAGCTCTGCGGCGTTATTCATTGGTGTAATAAGGATACCGATGACAGGTATATTGTATTCTGTTATAGGACATCTGATTTTACGGGTGATCTTATTGGTGAAACAGAAGAGGGAAGAGTCTTCTGGGCTACACCCGAGGAGATTGGGAAAATGCCTCAGGCAGAGAACTTTGACAAGTATATGCCGATGTTTTTTAACGATGCCAACGAGGCATTCGGTCCTTGGCGTGACGGCGAGGATATGGAAATTTTTTATAAGTAAAGAGGTTAAAAGAAAATGCCTTGTGCAATGATGCACCTTCAGTGTGCCCGATTATATAATGAAAATGCAGATATAGCCTTTTTTATAGGCAATATAGCTCCCGACTGTATTGACGAACGGGAATTTAAGGACAGAAATCACCTTCGTATATACAAGGGCGAGGAAAGGTTGAATAAACTCCATGAGTTAGCCCGCGCCCTTGATTTAAGCCGTCCATATCAGTTAGGCGTGCTGCTTCACCTCTATACCGATATGTGTTGGGATAGAGGCCCTATGGCTGAGCATAAGAGAAGCTATACGGGTGATGACTGGTTCCATGATTACCGTCAGGAGATACGCTACATAAGTAAGTATATGTATAAGAACGAAGCGTGGGCCCCTGTGCTGTGGGATGAGATCGATAATGCTCCGCCTGAGTTGTACTCTGATATAGACTATTATCCCACAGATAAAATAAAGGGTTATATAGAGCATAATGTCAGAACACATCCTCTGCCCCCTGCAATTCCATCAAAGGCGTTTCCAAATGAAGTTGTGTATGACTTTTGTAAAAAGTCTGTAGAGAGCTTTGGATTATGGTTAATAAATAATAATATTGAAGGCAGTTCGAAATGAACTGCCTTCAATACATTATATAAAATTAATACTTCATCTTTTCAGCGAGGTATGCATTGAGCTCGGATATCTTGATTCTTTCCTGCTCCATTGTGTCACGGTCACGAACTGTTACACAGCCGTCCTCCTCGGACTCGAAGTCGTATGTAATGCAGTAGGGAGTACCGATCTCGTCCTCACGGCGGTATCTCTTACCGATAGAGCCTGTCTCGTCGAAGTCAACGTTGAAGTCACATGCAAGCTGTGCATAGACCTCCTGAGCCTTTGCAGAAAGCTTCTTGGAAAGGGGAAGAACTGCTGCCTTGAAGGGGGCGATAAAGGGATGGAAGTGCATAACAACACGGGTGTCGTTTTCACCTACCTGCTCCTCGTCATAGGCCTCACAGAGAAGTGCAAGGAGTGCTCTGTCTGCACCGAGGGAGGGCTCGATAACGTAGGGAACGTATTTCTCGTTTGTTTCGGGATCGAAGTAATCAAGGGTCTCACCGCTGTGTTCAGCGTGCTGAGAGAGGTCGTAGTCTGTTCTGTCTGCGATACCCCAGAGCTCGCCCCAACCGAAGGGGAAGAGGTATTCAAAGTCTGTAGTAGCCTTGGAATAGAAGCAGAGCTCCTCGGGAGAGTGGTCACGGAGTCTGAGATTTTCCTTTGCGATGCCGAGGCCGTAGAGGAAGTTCTCACAGTAATCCTTCCAGTACTTGAACCATTCAAGGTCTGTGCCGGGCTTGCAGAAGAACTCAAGCTCCATCTGCTCGAATTCACGGGTTCTGAATATGAAGTTACCGGGGGTGATCTCGTTACGGAAGGACTTACCGATCTGGCCTACACCGAAGGGAATCTTCTTACGTGTGGTGCGCTGAACATTCTTGAAGTTTACGAATATACCCTGAGCGGTCTCGGGACGCAGATATAATTCAGAGGTGGAGTCCTCTGTTACACCCTGATATGTCTTGAACATAAGGTTGAACTTACGGATGGAGGTGAAGTTCTTGCTTCCGCAATCGGGGCATACGATACCCTGCTCAGCGATATACTCAGCCATCTTTTCATTGGTCCAGCCATTGGGGTTAACGTCAAGGCCGTTTGCCGCTACATAATCCTCGATGAGCTTGTCGGCACGGTGACGAGTCTTACAATCCTTGCAGTCCATAAGGGGATCGGAGAAGCCTCCTACGTGACCGGAAGCAACCCAGGTTTCGGGATTCATGATTATTGCACAGTCAAGACCTACGTTGTAGGGGGATTCCTGAACGAATTTCTTCCACCATGCTTTCTTAACATTGTTCTTCAGCTCAACGCCGAGAGGACCGTAGTCCCAGGAGTTAGCCAGTCCTCCGTAAATTTCGGAGCCGCTGTAGATGAAGCCTCTTGTCTTACATAATGCTACGATCTTTTCCATCGTCTTTAATTTGTTGTCCATTTTTATATAACTCCTTAAATATTATTCTTGTACTTTTTTCTTGAATCCGTAATCGTCAAGAAGTGTTGCGAGAGACTCGTTGTCAACTTCAAAATACTTACGGTTTTTCTTTGTTGATTCATCGGTGAAGGTTTTTATCTCACCGGGGTAGTCAAGGAATACTTCTGTGAATTTCTCATATTGTGTTACTGTATCAAGATGGCTTAAAACAGTCTCATCATTGATGTTGGTAATATCGCTCTTGACGCTTCCGCCACCGACAAACTCATCATACATTGTCATGATCTCTGCATCACCGAACTTGCGGAAAATGGTTTCGATAAGGGTTGCCATAAATCTTGAATTAAGATCGCGGCGCTCGGCATAATCCTCGTCTGAGGTACCGCCGATATATCTAAGCATGCTTGTTGCTTCCTTACCGGAGAGCATCTGAGTACCCTTTTCAAGGTCTATAAATCCCTTTACTTCATCGCTCTTCTCCATGTCGTATGGAACCTTATATTCGATTCCCGAGGAGCCTGAGACACTTCCCACCTTGTCGACTACACGGGCAAGGGAGTTTGCTGCAAGGGAGGTGCAGAGATAATGGTCGATCTCGATATTGAGCTTGGTTTCGATCTCATCTAC
Source organism: Oscillospiraceae bacterium (assembly GCA_015063855.1). Classification (GTDB taxonomy): domain Bacteria; phylum Bacillota; class Clostridia; order Oscillospirales; family CAG-272; genus RGIG7300. The sequence continues at coordinate 1,954 of SVTI01000024.1, read as the reverse complement.
AAGCTTATCCGTATTACGTGTTCCCGAAGGATTCGTGTCGTTGTATATAGATGCAAGGTCGGTATCCTTCATGTTTTTCTTAACACGGAGATTTCCGGGGATGGGAAGATAAACCACCTGACCTGTTTCGCAGCTGAAATGTACAAGCAGGATTGAATCGGCATATGAATGCTTGATATCCGACTGATAGTCGTTACCTACAAGAAGAAGGGTAAAGGTCTCTGCATCTACCTGCTTTTTGATCTGCTCTGTCGGTGTGGAGTCGGGGTTAAGAGCCTCATCGAGTGTTTCGAGTATGGTCTCCTTTTCCTTTTTACCGTCATCTTTTTCATCGGGCAGATATTTTTCCATCAGGGCATACCCTATCACCGAGAAAACAAGCATCGCTATACAGAAGGTAATTATAAAGGTCAGTATGCTTCGTCTGAATGCTACCATCATTTCACCTCGTATATTCAAATATACTTATTGATTTTATATATAAACATTATTATAACACGTTGAAATAAAAAATTCAAGTATTTTTACGCAAACACTTGAAAAAATAATTAAAATAGTATATAATATTCGTACGCCTCCGTAGTAAAGTGGATATTACAAGTCCCTCCTAAGTGGGTGTTTTAACACACACCTTTGCAAAAAGCAAATGGTAATGTGTTCGAATTGTATCGTATATGCGCTTGTACCTCAGCAGGATAGAGGGTCCGCCTCCTAAGCGGAACGCCCCCGGTTCGAATCCGGGCAAGCGCGCCAAAAAGTGCCGAGAAATCAAGGTTTCTCGGCACTTTCACTTTTTATTACTCGCTCATTTTCTTGAGTGAGTTTTTTATTTTTAGGAGTAAAACAGAATCAAACTTTTACCATATCCCGATTAGCAGGAAATTAACAGAAAATCAGCGTTTTGCTAATCGGCTGCTAATCGGTTTTTCAGCAAAACTTTGCTAATTTGCACAGGCGTATGTTTCATCCATTGACTTTTTGCAAAATAGTTACGATTAATACAGCAGTGAGTATGATTTTTACTATCACTGACTTTTAATCCTTACGTATTATAGCAAAACAATATTTTTACAAGGTCATATAAAGGACGCTTATTTTTGAGAGGGTGAACAAAGCCGATAGAATAAACGAAAGATGCAGCATCCATAGATGCCTTCGGATTCCAAACTTTCCTTGCGGAAATATCGCCATACTCACATTGCTCCGAATCGGCAATGTATTTTAAGTGTTTGTTGATTTCTTCAATCTGCGGATCGCTATCATGATTTTTTAACGAAACAATAGCAATGCGGCATTTTTTATTTTGCGACTTGATGTATCCGATGAGTTCACGATATTTATTATCAAACTCGGCAGAGTTTTCAGCAAAGAAATCCATATCTGTTTCTCCGATATGTAACAGAATCGTTTCGGGAGAAAGCGCATCTACGGTTTCTTTATATACACTCAAAGCATCCTTTACGGGAATACTTTCAAAACTGCGGTTATAGACCTTTGATTCTACAGCAAATGCCTGACGCAGTTCACCAGTGGGAATATTCTTGTCAGAACCGCTGCCGAAGATTACAATACCACCTTGTTCGGCAAGATCGTTAAGTTTTTTGTAGTTTTTAATTTCTGCCTCTCTCATTATTATGCCTTCCTTTCTTGCAAACGTTTTTTATCAAGCGAAACGTTGCGGAAATATACGATTACATTTAGGGACACGATTGCCAAGTTCAAAATGTAAGCAATCAGCACATAATTGAACTGCCCCGAAATAAGCTTTGCGGAAATGCCTGCTATGTAACCGGTGATGATAAGTAAGATAAACGGCAGACTAGTTCCATTTGCGGTTTTTGCTCTGTACGCTTTAATAACGTTTAGCGGCCAAGAAAAGCCAAAGCACACAAGCATAACCGTTTCTAAAATTGATCCCATAATCCTTCTCCTTTGCGTTGTTTGGACTTCGCAA
>SVTI01000023.1 GCA_015063855.1 Oscillospiraceae bacterium | reverse complement strand
CGGGTGCTTCTGCCCAAATTGCTACGAAGTAGCAGTCTTCGGAGATAGCGTAGTAACCGCCGCCGGTAATATCACCGTCAGTAAGTGTGAAGTTCCACTTTTCAGCGTACCAACCTGTAACAACATATCCTTCGAGGATAGCCTGAGGAATGGATTCACCAAAGATATCAGCGTACATATCGCCGGTGTTGATACCATACTCGGTAGGACCAACCATTTCGCCGCCATCGGGATCGAAATACATTGTCCAATCCTTCTCAACGGGTTCGGGTTCGGGATCGGGTGTAGGATCTACAACAGGAGCCTCTTCCCAAAGTGCTACGAAGTAGCTGTCTTCTGCTACTGCATAGTAGCCACCGCCGGTAACGTCGCCGTCGGTAAGTGTGAAGTTGTACTTTTCGAGGTACCAACCGATGAGAACATAGCCTTCATAGGTTGCCTGAGGAATAGTATCACCAAAGATATCTGCGTAGAAATCGCCGGTGTTGATTCCGTACTCGGTAGGACCAACCATTTCACCGCCGTCGGGATCAAAGTACATTGTCCAATCCTTCACAACGGGTTCGGGATCGGGTTCAGGATCGGGTGTAGGATCTACAACAGGAGCTTCTTCCCACATTGCAACGAAGGTAATGTCTTCGTTAACTGCAAAGTAAGAGGTAGGAGACATGTCAAGCCAATAGTTCCACTTTTCGCAGAACCAACCGACAAGGTTGTAGCCTTCCAAGGTTGCCTTGGGAGCTTCTTCGCCGAAAATATCAACGTAGAAGTCGCCAACGTTCACTTCATAGGTCGCGGGACCTACGAGTTCGCCGCCATCAGCATCGAATGTGATGGTGTAGCTCGCTGCAAGAGATCCAACCTGGATAAGAGGAAGGAGCATGCAGAGAGTCAACAGAACGGCTAAGATTTTCTTTGTGCGTTTCATAAGTTCTTACTCTCCTTATTAGAATATTTTTATAGCACACTGTAAATAGTTTAACTCAAAATCTTCGATTTGTCAATAGATTGTTTAAAGTTTGTACAAATCCTATGAAAATGTCTATGCAACATGACATGTCTTAAGCTTTAAAAACCCTCTATTTTATCACTTTGCACAAAACCGCACGAAATCTTCATAAAAAATATTCAAAATCTTTCCCTTTTGTTTTGAGTTTGTACTTACAGGTTCTCTTCCTTTATTATATTATATTAATACCAAAGATTATTCCATTTTCCTATTGACAAAAGACTCTCATTATGCTATACTGTCAACAGTCTTTAAGTACGGTACAGAGATGCCGACAAGATTTAGTTGAATAACGGTGGTTTTTGCGGAGCAAGAGCCGATTTGTTGTATAATTATATCTTGTCGCAAGACAAGATATTTTTTGTTGCCGTAATTTTATCATTAAATTAGGAGGAAAGGTCATGCAGATCAAGTTGAAAAACGCATTATGCTTAATCGACGGCAAGTTTTCCTCCCGTGACGTATACATCAAGGGTACAGAAGCCTCTTTTCTTCCTATGGGCGAAGAGGTTCTTTGTGAATTTGATAATTGTATTTTTTCTCCCGGTTTCTTGGATGTTCACGTACATCTGAGAGAACCGGGTTTTTCTATGAAAGAACGCATAGCCACGGGAACGGCGGCAGCCGCCAAGGGAGGGTATACCGACGTATGTAGTATGCCAAACCTTAACCCCGTGCCCGATTCACCCGAAACACTCAGAATACAGACCGATATTATCGAAAGAGATGCTGTCATCGGAGTCCATCCCTACGGAGCAATTACAAAATGTGAGGCAGGAATAGAGCTTGCCGATATGGAAGGCATGTCGGATAGGATATGCGCCTTCTCGGATGACGGCAGAGGAGTCCAGGATGACGGGATGATGCGCGAAGCAATGCTCAAGGCAAAGGCTCTCGGCAAGATAATCGCAGCTCACTGCGAGGATAATTCCCTTCTTTTCGGAGGATATATCAACTCCTGTGCTTATCAGAGAGTCCACGGACACAGGGGAATATCAAACGAAAGTGAATACAAACAGATAGAAAGAGACTTGAAACTCGTACGTGAAACAGGCTGCGATTACCACGTATGCCATATCTCAACAAAGGAAAGCGTCGAGCTTATAAGAAAAGCAAAGGCTGAGGGCTTACCCGTGACCTGCGAAACAGGACCCCATTATTTAGTGCTTTGCGACGAGAATCTGCAGGAGGATGCAAGATTTAAGATGAACCCTCCGCTTCGAGGTCGTGAAGACATGATGGCACTTCGTCGCGGAATCATCGACGGCACCATAGATATGATAGCAACAGACCACGCTCCACATACTTTGGAGGAAAAATCCTTGGGACTTGAAAAAAGTCCGATGGGTATCACCGGAATCGAAACAGCTTTTGCTATAATGTACACAGAGCTTGTGGAAAAGGGCGTTATAACAATGGAAAAGCTTCTTGAGCTTATGGTAATAAATCCCCGAAAGCGATTCGGAATAGACTCAAAGGAAGGAAGCTTCTCAGTTTTATCAACAAACAGAAAATACACAATAGACCCCAACACCTTCCTTTCAATGGGTAAAAGTACACCCTTTGCAGGAAAGGAAGTTAAGGGAGAATGCTTAATGACGGTATATAACAGGAGGTTAGTATGGCAATCAAATATGATAGAAAGATAGTGACCGAGGACGGTCAGGAATATTACGGCTTCGGCTTTGGTGACACATCCAAGGAAGCAATGTGCGAGCTTCTTTTAAACACCGCAATGGTAGGCTACCAGGAGGTTATATCCGATCCCGGCTACACCGATGATATGGTTCTCATGACCTATCCTCTTATCGGTAACTACGGTATTGCCGAAGAGGACTTTGAAACTAAGACCCCAACCATAGGTGGTCTTATCGTTCGTGAATACAACGATTCTCCCTCTAACTTTAGATACACAAAGACTCTTTCCGAGATTCTCGAGGAGAACCACATTCCCGCTATTGCAGGTGTGGATACCCGTATGCTTACCCGTAAGATAAGAGATAACGGCAGTTGCAAGGTTTATATTTGTAATGCTGACAAGCCTAAAGAAGAGGCGGTGGAATACATGAATACCCACGACCTCCCCATCGACGCAGTTGCAAGAGTAAGCTGCAAGAAGAGATGGTACTCCAGAACCTTCAACCCCAAGTACAATGTAGTGGTTGTTGACTGCGGTACTAAGTTAAGCGTGGTTAAGGAGCTTAACGCAAGAGGCTGTAACGTAACTGTAGTTCCCTACAACATGGAGGCAAGAATTATCGAGGGTATGAATCCCGACGGTATTATCATCTCCGACGGCCCGGGTAACCCCGCAGACGTTCCCGTTGTTATTGAGCTCATCAAAGAGCTTCGCGGCAAATATCCCATGTTCGGTATTTCCCTCGGATTTGAGCTCATCTGTATGGCATACGGTGCTAAGTGTTATAAGATGAAGTTCGGTCACGGCGGCGGAAGCCATCCCGTAAGAAATCTTAAAAACAACCGTGTAGACGTGGTAAATCAGATTCATTCCTACACAGTTGATCCCGAAAGCATTAAAGCTACAAAGCTCACAGTTACACACAAGAATGTTATTGAAGAAACCATCGCAGGCGTAGAATGTGCAGAAGACAAGATGTTTGCGGTTCAGTTTGAAGTGGACAACACAGTTCGCCCCGAGGGATGTGAAAATCTTTACGATATGTTTGTAAAGATGATGAAGGAGGAGAAGTAAGATGCCTAAGAGAACGGACATAAAGAAAATACTCGTTATCGGCTCCGGCCCTATCGTTATCGGTCAGGCTGCCGAATTTGACTATGCAGGTACTCAGGCCTGCCTAGCACTTAAGGAGGAGGGATATGAGGTTATCCTCTGCAACTCCAACCCCGCTACCATCATGACAGATACCACCATAGCGGACAAGGTTTATATGGAGCCCCTTACCCTTGAATATATCGCAAAGATCTTGCGTTACGAAAGACCCGATGCTATCATTCCCGGTCTCGGCGGTCAGACAGGTCTTAACCTCGCAATGCAGCTGGCAAGAAAGGGCGTTCTTGATGAATGCCGTGTTCAGCTCCTCGGTACCAAGTGTGAGTCCATCGAGCGTGCAGAGGACCGTGAGCTCTTCAAGGAACTTTGTATTGAACTCGGCGAGCCTGTTCTTCCCTCCGATGTTGCTAACACCATCGAAGAGGGTAAGATAATTGCAGAAAAGATCGGTTATCCCGTTGTTCTTCGTCCTGCATTCACCCTTGGCGGTACAGGCGGCGGCTTTGCTGATAATGAGGAAGAGCTTGTTGATATAATGAAAAATGCACTCGCACTCTCCCCTGTTTCCCAGGTTCTTGTAGAAAAGAGCATCAAGGGCTATAAGGAGATCGAATTCGAGGTTATGCGTGACTCCAATGACACAGCAATCACCGTTTGTTCTATGGAAAACATCGACCCCGTTGGTATCCATACAGGTGACTCCATCGTTGTTGCTCCCTGCCAGACACTTACCAGTAAGGAATATCACATTCTCCGTGATTCCGCACTTAAGATAATCCGTGCCCTTGAAATAGAAGGCGGCTGTAACGTACAGTTCGCACTTGACCCCCAGTCCTTTGACTATTACCTCATCGAGGTTAACCCTCGTGTATCCCGTTCCTCTGCCCTTGCATCCAAGGCTAGCGGATACCCCATCGCAAGAATCACCGCTAAGGTTGCAGTTGGTCTTAACCTTGACGAGATCATGCTTTCTACTACACCTGCATGCTTTGAGCCTGCTCTTGACTATGTAGTAGCTAAAGTTGCACGCTTCCCCTTTGACAAGTTTGCGACCGCATCAAACAAGCTTTCCACACAGATGAAGGCTACAGGTGAGGTTATGAGCATCGGACGTACCCTCGAAGAATGCCTCCTCAAGGCAGTTCGCTCCCTTGAGATCGGTGTTTGCCACCTTCACATGGCAAAGTTCGACGAAATGAGCACCGATCAGCTCCTTGACTATATCAAGGATGGTACTGACGACCGTATCTTCGCTATCGCTCAGCTTATACGTCTTGGTGTTGACCTTGGTGTTATCTGTGACAAAACACAGATCGATATGCTCTTCCTTGAAAAGTATAAGAATATCATCGATTTCGAGCATGTACTCACCGCCAATCCCTTTGACTATGACACAATGTACAAGGCAAAGAGAATGGGTATCTCCGACAAGTTTATCTCCAAGGTTTGGAATGCTCCGGAGCCCGAGATCTATAAATTCAGAAAAGACAACAATCTCTTCCCCGTCTACAAGATGATAGACACATGTGCAGGTGAGTATGACGGCTATGTTTCCTACATGTACTCCACCTACGAGAAGGAAAACGAGTCTGTCGTTTCCGACAGACAGAAGATAATAGTTCTCGGTTCAGGCCCTATCCGTATCGGTCAGGGTGTAGAATTTGACTACTCCACCGTTCACGCAGTTCAGACCATCAAGAACTCCGGTTACGAAGCTATTATCATAAACAATAACCCCGAAACCGTTTCAACCGACTACACTGTAAGTGACAAGCTCTACTTTGAGCCCCTCACCGTTGAGGACGTTATGAACGTTATCGAGCTTGAAAAGCCCCTCGGTGTTGTTGCTTCCCTCGGCGGTCAGACCGCTATCAATCTTGCACAGCCTCTTATGAAGCATGGCGTTAAGCTTATCGGTACAGACTTTGATGCTATCGAGCGTGCCGAAAACAGAGATTCCTTTGAGAAGATCCTTCATGAGCTTGATATTCCTCAGCCTAAGGGTCAGGCAGTTACCGATATCGAGTCGGGCGTAAGAGCCGCAACAGAGATCGGCTACCCCGTACTCGTTCGTCCCAGCTACGTTCTCGGCGGGCGTGCAATGCAGATAGTTGCAAACGAAGAAGCACTTCGTACCTACCTCAATACAGCTATCAAGCTTGACTCGGACAACCCTGTACTTGTTGACAAGTATATCTTCGGTAAGGAATTAGAGGTTGACGCAGTTTGTGATGGCAAGGATGTATTTGTTCCCGGTATCATGGAGCACGTTGAAAGAACCGGTATCCACTCCGGTGACTCTATCTCGGTATATCCTACCTTCTCGGTAAGTGAAAAGGTTAAGGAGACCATCCTTGATTACACCAAGCGTCTGGGCTTAGGTATTGGCATCGTAGGTCTCTACAATATCCAGTTCATCGTTGATAAAAATGAAGACGTATATATAATTGAGGTTAATCCCCGTTCTTCCAGAACAGTTCCCTTCCTTTCCAAGGCAACAGGCTGGTCTTTGGCTGATATCGGTACAAAGGTTATGCTCGGTGAGACCTTGAAGGATCAGGGTATCAACTTCGTATATCCCGAAGAGAAGAAGAGATGGTATGTTAAGGTTCCTGCTTTCTCCTTCTCAAAGATCAGAGGTCTTGATGCTTACCTCTCCCCCGAAATGAAGTCCACAGGTGAGGCTATCGGCTACGATGACAAGCTTACCCGTGCCCTCTACAAAGCACTTCAGTCCTCCGGTATGAATGTAGTTAACTACGGTACTATCTTCGTTTCCATTGCTGATGCAGATAAGGAAGAGGCACTTCCCCTTATCCGCCGCTTCTATAACCTCGGCTTCAACATCGAAGCTACCAGCGGCACTGCAACCTTCTTAAAGGAAAACGGCATCCGTACCCATGTTATGAAGAAGATAAGCGAGGGCAGTGATGAGATCCTGCGTTCTATCCGTCAGGGTCACGTTAACTATGTTATCTCCAGCCGTGACATCAATAAGGATTCTCATACCTCTGACGGTTACGAGATCCGCCGCTGTGCTGCTGAAAACAATGTCACCATGTTCACAGCCCTCGATACAGTTCGTGTTCTTCTCGATGTACTTGAGGAAACAACCCTCTGCATCTCCACTATAGATTCCTAAGGTGAAATAATGAAGCAAGGTATATATAAAATATTAGAAAACAAATCCCTGACAAGCGACATATATCTTATGCGCTTGTCGGGAGATACATCCTCTCTTACCCGCCCCGGTCAGTTTATAAACATTGCTCTCGAAGGAATGTTCCTTCGCCGTCCTATCTCGGTTTGCGATTATAACGAGAAGGAGATCACTATCATTTACAAGGTAGTAGGCAAGGGTACCGAGGCAATGAGCAAAATGACCATAGGCAAGGAGCTCGATGTTCTCTGTGGTCTGGGTAACGGCTTTGACCCCGACAAATGCGGTAATAATCCCGTAGTTGTTGGTGGTGGTGTCGGTGTTCCTCCTATGTACGGAGTGGCAAAGGCACTTATCTCAAGGGGTAAAAAGGTAACTGCGATATTAGGCTTCAATACCGCAAAGGAGATCTTCTATAAGGAAGAATTTGAGGCTCTCGGTTGCGATGTCAAGATCACAACCGTTGACGGCTCTGTCGGCATCAAGGGCTTTGTTACAAACGCTCTTGCCGAAACAGAATATACCGATTACTGCGCTTGCGGTCCCGAGCCTATGCTCAAGGCACTTTACAATGCAACAGACAAGCCCGGTCAGCTTTCCTTTGAAGAAAGAATGGGATGCGGCTTCGGTGCTTGTATGGGCTGCAGCTGTAAAACAATTTACGGTAACAAGAGAATTTGCAAGGAAGGTCCTGTTCTTGTGAGCGAGGAAATTCTTTGGGATAAGGAGGCTTCCAAATGAAGGATTTAAAGGTTAATCTCTCGGGCTGGGAGCTTGATAATCCCATCATTCCCGCCAGCGGTACATACGGCTTCGGCTATGAGTTTGCAGATCTCTATGATATAAACATTTTAGGTTCATTCTCCTTCAAGGGAACAACCAAGGAGCCTCGATTCGGCAATCCCACACCCAGAATCGCAGAATGCTATTCGGGTATGATAAACTCTGTGGGCTTGCAGAACCCCGGTGTGGAAAAGGTTATTGCCGAAGAGCTTCCCAAGATGCGTAAGGTGTTTAATAAGAAGGTCGTTGCCAATGTCAGCGGCTTCTCTGTGGACGATTACAGCTACACAGTTGAAAAGCTCAGCGGCGAAGAAGATATTGGAATCTTTGAGGTAAACATAAGCTGCCCCAACGTTCATAACGGCGGTATGGCATTCGGTACAAGTCCTGAAAACGCGGCATTGGTAACTAAGGCCTGCAAGGCTGTTACCGACAAGCCTGTTTACATCAAGCTTTCCCCAAATGTTACAGATATAGTTGCTATAGCAAAGGCTTGTGAGGAATCGGGAGCTGACGGTATTTCAATGATCAACACCTTACTCGGTATGCGAATCGACCTTCGCTCAAAGAAACCCGTTGTGGCTAACAAGATGGGTGGCTTCTCGGGTCCTGCGATATTCCCCGTTGCCCTTCGTATGATCTATCAGGTTTACGAAGCTGTTAATATTCCGATCATCGGTATGGGTGGTGTTTCCACCGCCGAGGATGTTATCGAAATGATGCTTGCAGGTGCAAGTGCTGTTCAGGTTGGTGCGGCAAACCTCACAAATCCCTACGTTTGCCGTGATATTATCGAAGAGCTTCCCCGTGTAATGGAAAAATATAAAATAGAAAAATTATCAGATATAATAGGAGGCGCACACTAATGGGACGCGACGTAATCATTGCTTGTGATTTTTCCTCCATGGAAAAGACACTCGAATTTTTAGATAACTTTAAAGAAGAAAAACCCTATGTTAAAATAGGCATGGAGCTCTACTATGCCGCAGGTGCGGAAATAGTAAGAGAATTAAAGCGCAGAGGTCATAAGATATTCCTCGATCTCAAGCTCCATGATATCCCCAACACAGTTAAAAAGTCAATGGCAGTTCTCTCTTCCCTTGATGTTGATATGTGCAACCTCCATGCAAGCGGCACCATCGCTATGATGGAAGCGGCAATCGAGGGTCTTACCCGTGAAGACGGTACCCGTCCTCTTCTCATCGCTGTTACCCAGCTCACCTCCACAAGTCAGGAGAGAATGACAAACGACCTTCTTATCGACAAGCCCATCGATGAGGTTGTTATGCACTATGCTCACAATGCAAAGCTTGCGGGTCTTGACGGTGTTGTTTGTTCTCCCCTTGAGGCAAGCAAGGTTAAGGATAAGTGCGGCAAGGAGTTCTTAACAGTTACTCCCGGTGTACGCTTTGCAGACGGTGATATCGGTGACCAGGTTCGTGTTACCACTCCCGAGAAGGCAAAGGAGATCGGCTCCGACTATATCGTAGTCGGCAGACCTATCACAGCGGCAGAAGATCCCGTTGCGGCATACAGAAGATGCGTAGCTGAATTCGTTGGCGAGTAGGACCCGCTGCCAAGCTCGTATGAAGTAAGTGCAAACAAAGATACCCGACCATATTGTTTATTGTAATCTAAAGAATAATTATTTTGATACAGAAAGCAGGAAAATATTATGAATAAAGCAGTTGCAAAAGGTTTACTTTCAATCGGCGCAGTATTTCTTCGTCCCGACGAGCCCTTTACCTGGGCAAGCGGTATCAAGAGTCCTATCTACTGCGATAACCGTCTTACATTAACAGCACCCGAGGTTCGTACTCTTATTGAGAGCTCTCTCGCAGAAAAGGTTAAAGAGCTTTACCCCGAGTGCGAGGTTCTTATGGGTACAAGTACCGCAGGTATCGCTCACGCAGCTATCACCGCACATATGCTCGATATGCCTATGGGTTACGTTCGTTCCGGCGCAAAAGATCACGGCAGACAGAATCAGATCGAGGGTAAGCTTCTTCCCGGTCAGAAGGTTGTTGTTATCGAAGACCTTATCTCCACAGGCGGCAGCGTTCTTGAGGTTGTAGACGTTCTCCGTGAAGCAGGTGCTGAGGTTCTCGGCGTTGTTTCCATCTTCACCTACGGTATGCAGAAGGGTCTTGACAGAATGGCTGCTGCAAACGTAGTAAACACCAGCCTTACCGACTTCGACACCGTATGTGAAGTTGCAGCTGAGATCGGCTATATCAAGGCTGAAGATATCGAAAGACTTAAGAAGTTCCGTGCAAATCCCTCTGATGAAAGCTGGATAGGTTAATTTATGAGACATTTACTTGATATTGTTGATCTCTCAACAGAAGAGATCGACGAGCTGCTTGATACGGCAGACGATATTATAGCAAACCCCGACAAGTACCGTGACGTTTGCAAATACAAGAAGTTAGCAACACTTTTCTTTGAGCCCTCTACCAGAACCAGACTCTCCTTTGAGTCTGCTATGCTCTCGCTCGGCGGCAGCGTTCTCGGATTTTCTGACTCAAAGAACTCCTCTGCATCCAAGGGCGAAAGCGTTGCGGATACTATTCGTGTGGTATCTTGCTATTCGGACATCATTGCTATGCGTCATCCTAAAGAGGGCGCTCCCCTTGTTGCATCCATGAAGAGTGGTGTTCCGATCATCAATGCAGGTGACGGCGGTCACAACCACCCCACCCAAACATTGACAGACCTTCTTACAATAAGACGTGAAAAGGGCAGACTTAACAATCTGACCGTAGGCTTCTGCGGAGATTTGAAGTTCGGACGTACCGTTCACTCCCTTATTTCCGCACTCTCCCGTTATGAAAACATCAATATCGTGCTCATCTCCCCCGATGAATTGAAGCTCCCCAGCTATATCAAAAAGGATGTTCTTGTAAAGAACAACATAGCATATGAGGAGACCGAGGATCTCTGCGCCGTTATGAGCAAGCTTGACATCCTCTATATGACAAGAGTTCAGCAGGAACGCTTCTTTAATGAAGCTGATTATATCCGTTTGAAGGACAGCTATATTCTCGATAAAGAAAAGATGGAATATGCTAAGGAGGATATGTGTATCCTTCATCCCCTGCCCCGCGTAAACGAAATATCCACAGAGATCGATGACGATCCCCGTGCATGTTATTTCAAGCAGGTAGCCAACGGTAAAAACGTCCGTATGGCGCTCATTATGAAGCTTCTGGAGGTGCAGGCATGAATATAGATTCTATCAAGAACGGATTCGTAATCGACCATATACCCGCAGGTATGGCTATGGAGGTATATCGCGTTCTCAAATTAAAGAAATTAAATTGTCCTGTGGCTATGATAATGAATGCTGTCAGCGGCAAGATGGGTAAGAAGGATATAATAAAGATAGACGGCGAGATAGAGCTCAATTTTGAAGCTCTCGGTTACGTTGCGCCCGATGTTACCGTTAACATAATCAAGGACGGTAACATGGTCGAAAAGCGTCATATCGAATTACCCGAAAAGATCACAAACGTAATAAAGTGCAAGAATCCCAGATGTATCACCTCTGTTGAGCCCGGAATCGATCAGGTATTCAAGCTTACCGATAAGGATACAAGAGATTACCGTTGCATCTACTGTGAATCAAAGGCAACCAGATAATACAATACAAGCATATAAAACCGTTTAGGACTTGCTTTGTTTACATTTCTGCCCTTGAATTTTCAAAGATTTTTATGGTATAATTTAAGGGTAAAGAAAAGCGCTTTTATTACCGACGGATAAGTGGAATCAACCACAAGGAAATATAAGCGAATAACGCCGACCGTCTGGGCAGTCCTATGCAGAATAGGACTGCCCTGTTTATTTATAACGGCGATAATTACACGTAAAATAATTTGAGAAAAGGATAGATCAACATGAAAAAAGTTGCTGTAATAATGGGTAGTACAAGTGATATGCCCGTAGTTGAAAAGGCTGTTAATCAGTTAAAGGATTTCGGTGTTCCCACCGAGGTGCGTGTAATGAGCGCTCACCGTACCCCCGAGGCTGCAAGAGAGTTTGCACTTAATGCAAGAGCTAACGGCTTTGGTGCTATCATCTGTGCCGCAGGTATGGCGGCTCACCTTGCAGGTGCCTTTGCCGCTAACACCACCCTTCCCGTTATCGGTATTCCCGTTAAGGGACCCAGCTTTGACGGAATGGATGCACTTCTTTCCACCGTTCAGATGCCTTCGGGCATGCCTGTTGCAACCGTTGCAATTAACGGTGCGGCAAATGCGGCTCTCCTTGCTGTTCAGATGCTTGCAATAGAGGACAAGGAGCTTGCAAAGAAGCTCGATGACATGAGAGCAAAAAATACCGCCAAGATTTACGAAGCGGACAAAGAAATCAGCGAAAAATATTCTTTTTAAGACAGAAGGAGATAGATTATGAAGAGTTTCAGCGAAAGCTATAAGGAATCCGGTGTTGATATTACAGCCGGTTACCGTGCAGTAGAATTAATGAAGACCCATATCGCAAAGACAATGACAAGCGGTGTGGTAAGTGATATAGGCGGTTTCGGCGGCCTCTTTGAGCTTGATGTTAAGGGAATGGAAAGACCTGTGCTTGTAAGCGGTACCGACGGTGTTGGTACAAAGCTTAAGCTCGCTTTCTTAATGGACAAGCACGATACAGTTGGTATCGACTGTGTTGCAATGTGTGTAAACGACGTTATCTGCGTTGGTGCAAAGCCCCTTTTCTTCCTTGACTACATTGCATGCGGCAAGAACGTTCCCGAAAGAATTGCAGAGATCGTTTCCGGTATAGCAGAGGGCTGTGTACAGTCAGGCGCTGCGCTTATCGGCGGCGAGACAGCAGAAATGCCCGGCTTCTATCCCATCGACGAGTATGACCTTGCAGGCTTCACCGTTGGTGTGGTTGACCGCAGTAAGATAGTTGACAAGAACACAATGACCGAAGGTGACGTTATCATCGCACTTCCCTCCTCCGGTGTTCATTCAAACGGCTTCTCCCTTGTTCGTAAGGTATTTGACGTTGAAAAGAATGATATTAAGGTTCCCGTAGCAGAGCTCGGCGGCAAGAGTGTTGGCGAAACACTTCTCACACCCACAAAGATCTATGTTAAGCCTATGCTTGCTCTCTTTGATCAGGTAAAGGTTAAGGCGGTTTCCCATATCACAGGCGGCGGCTTCTATGAAAACATTCCGAGAAGCTTGGCAGAGGGCTTTGGTGCAAAGATAGAAAGATCCGCAGTTAAGGTTCTTCCCATCTTTGATCTCCTTGCAAAGACCGGCAACATTCCCGAGAGAGATATGTTCAACACCTTCAACATGGGCGTTGGTATGAGCGTTGTTGTTGCAAAGGAAGATGCCGACAAGGCTCTTGAAATCCTCCGTGCAAACGGCGAAGATGCATACATCATCGGCGAGACCTTCCGCGGCGACGAACCCGTAGTTATTTGCTAAAAATGAGTAACAAATGTAAAATAGCCGTTCTTGTATCGGGCGGAGGCACAAACCTTCAGGCTCTTATCGATGCACAGCAAAACGGTATCATAAAAAGCGGTAATATAGAGCTTGTAATTTCCAACAAGGAAGGTGCTTATGCTCTTGAACGTGCCGCAAAGGCAGATATTAAAACCGCGGTGGTTAAAAAGACCACCCAAGAGGAATTTGAAGCAAGGATAATTGCCTTACTTGAAGAAAACGAGATCGATGTTATCGTTCTTGCAGGCTTCATGTGTATTTTAAGCGAAAATTTCACTTCAAGATATCCCAAGAGAATTTTAAACGTCCACCCCTCACTTATTCCCTCCTTCTGCGGTGCAGGCTTCTACGGACTTCACGTTCATGAAGCGGCTCTCGGCTACGGAGTTAAGGTAACGGGTGCCACCGTTCATTTCGTTAACGAGATTCCCGACGGCGGTGAGATAATCATGCAGAAGGCGGTATATATCGAGGATGGCGACACCCCCGAGGTACTGCAGAAGCGTGTTATGGAGGAAGCGGAATGGAAGATACTCCCCGCTTCGGTTGAAAAAGTTTGTAAAGATATATTATCGGAGGCATAAAAATGGCTTTATTTGATTTAAAAACACTACTTTCCGAAAACTCATACCCCGGCAGAGGTATTGTTGTAGGTAAGTCTGCAGACGGCAAGTCTGCCATGATCGCATACTTCATCATGGGCAGAAGCGAAAATAGCCGTAACCGCATTTTTGAGCGTTTTGACGGCGGTATGAGAACAAAGGCTTTTGATGAGTCCAAGCTCTCCGACCCCTCACTTATCATCTATAATCCTTACCTCTCTGCAAACGAAGGTAAAACAGATATTATCACCAACGGTGATCAGACAAATACAATCTTTGATTTCATAAACGAAGGTAAGACCTTTGAGGAATCCCTTCGTACCCGTGAGTACGAACCCGACTGTCCCAACTACACACCCCGTATTTCAGGTATACTTAACTATGCCGACGGCGATTTCACCTATAAGCTCTCCATTCTTAAGAGTGCAAACGGACGCCCTGAGGTTTGTCAGCGTTTCTTCTATGAATACGGCTCTGAAGCAGGTATCGGTCATTTCATCCACACCTATAAGTGTGACGGTAATCCCATTCCCTCCTTCTATGGCGAACCCGAAGAGGTAGCTCTTCCCAATACCGCAAAGGAATTAGCAGATCTCTGCTGGGAAAACTTAAACGAAGATAACAAGGTATCTCTCTTTGTTCGTCAGATTCCTCTTGATGGCAGTGACGCTACCGAAATCATCATCAACAAGAACGTATAAGTGTTGCGCACCCTACAATCGGGTGACGTACATTCGTAATTTTAAGTAATCACACGAGAATACAGTATATTAGGAGATTATCCATGAAAGAATTTGAATTAAAATACGGTTGTAACCCCAACCAGAAGCCTGCAAAGATCTTTATGCATGACGGAAGCGAACTTCCCATTGAAATTCTTTGCGGACGTCCCGGCTTTATCAACTTCCTTGATGCATTCAACTCATGGCAGCTGGTAAAGGAGCTTAAAGAGGCTCTCGGTCTTCCCGCAGTTACCTCCTTTAAGCACGTTTCCCCCACCTCCGCAGCTGTTGGCATTCCCCTTTCCGATAAGTTAAAGAAGGCTTGCTTCGTTGACGATATCGAAGGCCTTGACGAATCCCCCCTCGCTTGCGCATATGCAAGAGCAAGAGGTACCGACCGTATGTGCTCCTTCGGTGACTGGGTTGCACTTTCCGATGTTTGTGACGTTACCACAGCTCTTATGATAAAGCGTGAGGTTTCCGACGGTATCATCGCTCCCGGCTATGAGCCCGAAGCACTTGAGATCCTTAAGTCCAAGAGAAAGGGCAACTACAATATCGTTAAGATCGATCCTAACTACGTTCCCGCCGAGATCGAGCACAAGCAGGTTTACGGCATTACCTTTGAGCAGGGCAGAAACAACTTTAAGATTGATAAGGAGCTCCTTACCAATATCGTTACAAAGAACAAGGATCTTCCCGAGGAAGCACAGCGTGACCTTATCATCGCTCTTATCACCCTTAAGTACACTCAGTCTAACTCTGTATGCTATGCAGTAGACGGTCAGGCTATCGGTGTTGGTGCAGGTCAGCAGAGCCGTGTTCACTGTACTCGCCTTGCAGGTTCTAAGGCAGACACTTGGTTCCTTCGTCAGTATGACAAGGTTCTTAACCTTCCCTTCAAGGATACTCTCGGACGTCCCGACAGAGATAACGTAATCGACGGTTATATCAACCGTAACGAAGAGGACGTATGTGCTGACGGCAACTGGCAGAAGTACTTTACCACTCAGCCCGAGCCTCTTACCGATGCAGAGATCCGAGCTTATCTTGATTCTATCGACGGTGTTGCTCTCGGTTCTGACGCATTCTTCCCCTTCAGCGATAATATCGAGCGTGCTAAGAAGTCAGGCGTTAAGTATATCGCAGAGCCCGGAGGATCTATCCGTGATGATGTTGTTATCGAATGTGCTGACAAGTACGGCATGGCAATAGCGTTCACAGGAATGAGATTGTTCCATCATTGATGCATTGAAAATGCATTAATGAATGAATTGCACATTCGTGCATGAATTGAGCCTAACGGCTCGTGAATTTTCGCTTCGCTCAATGAATTGCACCTAAAGGTGCATTTAGTAAGATTTTCGCTTAAACGAAAATCAATTTCAAAAAACACTTTTTGCTTCTGCAAAAAGTTACCTAAACGAAACTGCTTGCAGTTTCAATTCATGACGGCTTGTCGTCAATTCACGGCGTAGCCAATTCACGTATCCGAAGGATACAATTCATCAATAAAATATAAGAGGTAAATAAATATGACTATTATGGTAGTTGGCGGCGGTGGCCGTGAACATGCGATAATCAAAAAATTAAAAGAAAATAATTCTATCGAAAAGATATACGCCCTTCCCGGCAATGCGGGTATGGCGCAGGATGCGGAGCTTGTTGCTATCGGTGCAAAGGATATCGATGCAATAGTTAAGTTCGCAACCGATAATAAGATAGACTTTGCAGTTGTTGCTCCCGATGATCCCCTGGTTCTCGGCTGTGTTGACGCTCTTGAGGCTGTAGGTATTCCCTGCTTCGGTCCCAACAAAGCAGCTGCAATCATCGAAGGCAGTAAGGTATTCTCAAAGAACCTTATGAAGAAATACGGTATTCCCACCGCAACCTATGAGGTGTTTACCGATGCGGCATCCGCACTTGAATATATAAAGACTGCTCCCATCCCCACCGTTATCAAGGCTGACGGTCTTGCTCTCGGTAAAGGCGTTGTAATTGCAATGACCCGCGAAGAGGCAGTTGATGCGATCAAGGCGGCAATGGAGGATAAGGTATTCGGTGACAGCGGCAGCTCTATCGTTGTTGAAGAATTCCTTGAAGGCCCCGAAGTTTCCGTTCTTGCATTTACCGACGGTAACGTGGTTGTTCCCATGGTTTCCTCTATGGACCATAAGAGAGCACTTGATAACGACAAGGGTCTTAACACAGGCGGTATGGGTACTATAGCTCCCAATCCCTATTATACAGATGAAATTGCAAAGGAATGTATGGACAAGATCTTTGTTCCCACCATCAACGCAATGAATGCTGAAGGAAGAACTTTTAAGGGTTGCCTTTACTTCGGTCTTATGATCACCAAGGACGGTCCCAAGGTTATCGAATATAACTGCCGTTTCGGTGACCCCGAAACTCAGGTAGTTCTTCCCCTTCTTGATTGTGACCTTCTCTCTGTTATGAAGGCTTGCCGTGACGGTAACCTCACATATGATATGGTTGGCATAAAGAACGCATCCGCTTGCTGTGTTGTTATGGCATCTAAGGGTTATCCCGGCAAGTATGATACAGGCTTTGAAATCACCTTCCCCGAAAAGGAAGAAAATAAAGATATCTATGTTGCAGGTGCAAAGTTTGCAGACGGCAAGGTTGTTACAGGCGGCGGCCGAGTGCTTGGTGTTACCGCTATCGGCAACACCCTTGAGGATGCAATCAAGGAAGCTTATGCATATTCAGACAAGGTAAGTTTTGAAAATGCTTATCGCAGAAGCGATATTGGTAAGAGAGCTCTTGCGGCTCTCAAATAGGAGGACATAATGGTTTACAGAATATATGTTGAAAAGAAAAAGGGACTTGATAACGAAGCAAGAGCGCTTCTTTCCGATGCTGTTTCCTTACTCGGTATAGATGCGCTTGAAAATGTTCGTCTCTTTAACAGATACGATTGCGAAGGAATTGAGGAAGAGCTTTTCTCCTATGCAGAAAAGACAGTTTTTTCCGAACCTCAGCTTGATGATACCTTTGCAACTCTTCCCGATATGGGTGATGCAGTTGTTTTTGCAACCGAGTATCTCCCCGGTCAGTATGACCAGCGCGCAGACTCTGCCGCACAGTGTATTCAGATCATATCTCAGGGAGAGAGACCCCTTATCCGTACTGCAAGAGTTTATGCTCTCTACGGAAAGCTTACCGCAAAAGATGTTGAAAAGATCAAGAAATACGTTATCAACCCCGTTGAAGCAAGAGAGGCTACCCTCGAAATGCCTGAAACCTTAAAGGTTGAATACGAGATTCCCACCGAGGTTGCAGTAGTTGAAGGCTTTATCGATATGTGCGATAATTCTCTTGCAGCTCTTATGAATGAGCTCGGTCTTGCAATGGACTTAGACGATATCCGTTTCTGCCGTGACTACTTCAGAACCGAAAAGCGCAACCCCACAATCACAGAGATCCGTATGATAGATACATACTGGTCCGACCACTGCAGACATACTACATTCTTAACTGAAATTGATAACGTTTCCTTTGAGGACGCTCTCCTCGAGGAAGCATATAACGATTACATCAATACCCGTAAGGAACTCGGCAGAACAAAGCCTGTTTGCTTAATGGATATTGCAACTCTTGCGGTAAGATACCTCAAGAAGGAAGGTAAGCTCGAAAAGCTCGACGAATCCGAAGAGATCAACGCTTGTACAGTTAAGATCGACGTTGAGCATGACGGTAAGCGTGAGCCGTGGCTCCTTCTCTTTAAGAACGAAACACACAACCATCCTACCGAAATCGAGCCCTTCGGCGGTGCGGCTACCTGTATCGGCGGTGCTATCCGTGACCCCCTTTCCGGTCGTAGCTACGTTTATGCCGCTATGCGTGTGACAGGTGCGGCAGACCCCACCAAGCCTATCTCCGAAACAATGGAGGGTAAGCTTCCCCAACGTAAGCTCGTAACAACTGCGGCTGCAGGTTACTCCTCCTACGGTAACCAGATCGGTCTTGCAACAGGTCAGGTTGATGAAATTTACCATGACGGCTATGCGGCTAAGCGTATGGAGATCGGTGCAGTTATCGCTGCTGCTCCTGCTGAAAACGTTCGCCGCGAAAGACCTGAGGATGGCGACATCGTAATCCTTCTCGGCGGCAGAACAGGTCGTGACGGCTGTGGCGGTGCTACAGGCTCCTCCAAGTCTCACAATCTCCAGTCTCTTGAATCCTGTGGTGCAGAGGTTCAGAAGGGTAACGCACCCGAGGAAAGAAAGCTCCAGAGACTTTTCAGAAATAAGGAAGCTTCTCAGCTTATCAAGCGCTGTAACGACTTCGGTGCAGGCGGTGTTTCGGTTGCTATCGGTGAGCTTGCTGACGGTCTTGTAATCGACCTCAACTCCGTTCCCAAGAAGTATGACGGTCTTGACGGCACAGAGCTTGCTATCTCCGAATCTCAGGAGAGAATGGCAGTTGTTGTTGAGGCAAAGGACGTTGAGCGCTTCTGCGAGCTTGCTGCATCCGAAAACCTTGAAGCAACAGTAGTTGCAAAGGTTCAGGCTGATCCCCGCCTTGTTATGAACTGGAACGGCAAGAACATCGTTGACCTTTCCAGAGAATTCCTTAACAGTAATGGTGCTCCCAAGCACATCAATATCACCGCTTCCAAGCCCGAATGCTATGCAAAGAAGGTTGAAGGAAGTTTCACAGATAACTATAAGGCAGTTGCATCCGACCTTAATACCTGCTCTAAGAGAGGTCTTAGCGAAAGATTCGACTCCACCATCGGTGCAGGTACAGTTCTTATGCCCTTCGGCGGTAAGTATCAGCTTACTCCCATTCAGGCAATGGTAAATAAGATCTCCACCGAAACGGGCGATACATCCACCGTATCTCTTATGTCCTGGGGCTACAACCCCTTCATCACCGAGCGCAGCCCCTATCACGGTGCTTACCTTGCGGTTGTTGAATCAGTTTGTAAGCTTATCGCAACAGGTGCATCCTTCGAGGATGTATACCTCACCTTCCAGGAATACTTCGAAAAGCCCGGCGTTGATGCAAAGAGATGGGGCAAGCCTCTCTCCGCACTCCTCGGTGCATTCAAGGCACAGAAAAACCTCGGCATAGGCTCTATCGGCGGTAAGGACTCCATGTCCGGTAGCTTCGAGAAGCTCGACGTTCCTCCTACCCTTGTCTCCTTCGCGGTTACGACCGATGATATTAAGAATATAATCTCCCCCGAATTTAAGGGTGCAGGTCACCGCGTTGCAATTCTCCGTACCGCTTATGACGAAAATCACCTTCCCGTAACAGATAGCCTTGTTGCTAACTTCAATAAGGTTGCAGAGCTTGTAAGAGAAGGAAAGGTTCTTGCGGCTTATAC
Organism: Oscillospiraceae bacterium; assembly: GCA_015063855.1. GTDB lineage: Bacteria > Bacillota > Clostridia > Oscillospirales > CAG-272 > RGIG7300. The sequence goes on along the minus strand of SVTI01000023.1, from coordinate 8,714 downwards.
CCCCACTCTCGGCGGTATCGCTGAAGCGGTTTATAAGATGGCAATCGGTAACGGCATTGGCTTCAAGTATGAGGATGCTATGACAGTTGAAGATATCTTCGGCTATAACTACGGCGCATTCATCCTTGAAATGGCTGATGACACCGCTGTTGGTGAGACCCTTGGTTACACTACCGAGGATAAGGCGATCGTTCTCGGCGAAGAAAAGGTTTGTCTCTGCGGTCTTAACAAGCTCTACGAAGGCAAGTTAGAGGATATTTACCGTTGCAACATCGCATTCAATGAAGAAAAGCCCGCAAATTACAGATTTGAGGCTACATCATATCCCGAAATCAGAACTAAGGTTACCAAGCCCAAGGTTCTTATCCCCGTATTCCCCGGCACTAACTGTGAGTTCGATACCGCAAAGGCGGCACAGCGCGCAGGTCTTGACACAGAGATCATCGTAATCAAGAACCTCACTGCTTCCGGCATTGCAGATTCTGTTGAATACTTTGCAAAGCAGGCACGTAACGCACAGATCATTGCTATCCCCGGCGGCTTCTCCGGCGGTGACGAACCCGACGGTTCCGGTAAGTTCATCACAGCATTCTTCCGTAACAAGGCTGTTAAGGACGAGGTGCACAACCTCTTAAACAACCGTGACGGTCTTATGCTCGGTATCTGTAACGGCTTCCAGGCACTTATCAAGCTCGGTCTTGTTCCCTACGGTGAGATCATTGATACAGATGAAAACTGCCCCACCCTTACATTCAACACCATCGCACGCCACCAGTCCAAGCTTGTTCGTACAGCAATCGCTTCCAATAAGTCACCTTGGCTCATGGATACTAAGCCCGGCGAGGTTTACACAGTACCGATTTCCCACGGTGAAGGTAGATTCCTTGGCAGCGAAGAGCTTATCGCAAAGCTTGCGGCTAACGGTCAGATAGCTACTCAGTACTGCGACCTTGAAGGCAACGCAACCTATGATATCGCATTCAACCCCAACAACTCCGCTCACGCAATCGAGGGTATCACATCTCCCGACGGTCGTGTACTCGGTAAGATGGGTCACAGTGAGCGTATCGGTGCAGGTCTCTACAAGAACGTAGAGGGTACTTACGAAATGAACATCTTCAACTCCGCATTCAAATATTTTAACTGATAGGAGAAATTAAAATGGCTTATATGTCTGATATAGAAATAGCGCAGTCCGTTGAAATGAAGCCCATTACCGAAATTGCAAAGGTAGCGAATATTCCCGAAAAATACCTTGAGCAGTACGGTAAGTATAAGGCAAAGCTTGATCTGTCCCTCTTAAACGATGAGAACAAGAAGGACGGTAAGCTCATCCTTGTAACAGCAATCACCCCCACACCTGCTGGTGAGGGTAAAACCACAACAACAATCGGTCTTGCCGACGGTTTAAAGAGAATCGGCAAGAGTGTAAGCGTAGCTCTCCGCGAGCCCTCCCTTGGCCCCGTTTTCGGTGTTAAGGGCGGCGCGGCAGGCGGCGGTTGGGCTCAGGTTGTTCCCATGGAGGATATCAACCTTCACTTCACAGGTGACTTCCATGCAATCGGTGCGGCAAACAATCTCCTTGCGGCTATGCTTGATAACCACATTTATCAGGGTAATTCCCTTAATATCGACCCTCGCCGTATCACATGGAAGCGTTGTGTTGATATGAACGACCGTCAGCTTCGCTTTGTTACCGACGGTCTCGGCGGAAGAGTAAACGGTGTTCCCCGTGAGGACGGATACGATATCACCGTTGCAAGTGAAATTATGGCTGTTCTTTGCCTTTCCAAGTCTATCACAGACTTAAAGCAGAGACTTGCCAATATCATCGTTGGCTATACCTACGATGAACAGCCCGTTACCTGCGGTCAGTTAAAGGCTGAGGGTGCCATGACAGCACTTTTAAAGGATGCTCTTAAGCCTAATCTTGTTCAGACCCTTGAGGGTACTCCCGCTTTTGTTCACGGCGGTCCCTTCGCTAATATCGCTCACGGCTGTAACTCTGTTACCGCAACCCGTATGGCAATGAAGCTCTCCGATTATGCAATCACAGAAGCAGGCTTCGGTGCTGACCTTGGTGCTGAAAAGTTCCTTGATATCAAGTGCCGTTTTGCAGGTCTTACCCCTTCCGCTGTTGTTATCGTTGCAACTGTTCGTGCGCTTAAGATGCATGGCGGTCTTGCAAAGACAGAGCTTAACAACGAAAATCTCGAGGCACTTGAAGCAGGTATTCCTAACCTTCTCCGTCACGTTTCCAACATCAAGAACGTATACAAGCTTCCTTCCGTTGTTGCAGTTAACCGCTTCCCCACCGATACCGATGCAGAAATCAATTTGGTTATCGAAAAGTGTAAGGAGCTTGGTGTAAACGTTGTTCTCTCCACCGTATGGGCTGAGGGCGGCCGTGGCGGCGAGGCACTTGCACATGAGGTAGTTCGTCTCTGTGAGGAAGAAAAGGGTGACTTCACATTCTGCTATGATGATGAGGATTCTCTTGAAGAAAAGATCGAAAAGATCGTTACAAAGGTTTACGGCGGTGACGGTGTTAACTTCCTGCCTGCGGCAAAGAAGCAGCTTGATACATTAAAGAAATTAGGCTTTGATAAATGTCCTGTTTGTATGGCTAAAACACAGTACTCCTTCTCTGATGACATGACTAAGTTAGGTGCGCCCACAGGCTTTACCGTAACAGTTAAGAATGTTAAGATCAGCGCAGGTGCAGGCTTTGTTGTAGTTCTCACAGGCGATATTATGACAATGCCCGGTTTACCTAAAGTTCCTGCGGCAGAAAAGATCGACGTTGACGAAAACGGAAAGATCACCGGATTATTCTAAGCGGGTAGCACCCGCCGGCATGATCGGGTTTGAACTATGCCAAAAAACATTTCTTAAAAATGCCCGAAGTGGAGCAATTCCCTATACCTTAAAAAGCGGGTAACACCCGACCATGTCAAATAATTTCATATACAAAAAAATGGTTGTTCAGATCGAACAACCATTTTTGTTTGTCTTTTATTAAAGCACAACCTCTTTACCTATTTCGGCGGATTCGTAGATAGCATTAAGTATCTTGATCATATCAACACCTTGCTGAGGAACGAATATAGGATCAGCGCCATTCTGAATAACATCAACAAAGTGTCGGATAGCCCCGTCATGTCCCCATCTTCCACGGGGATGAGGCTGCTCATCACACATAGAGCCGTATCTCTCTATATATAAATTAAGCTCATCATTTTCAATTTTAGCTCCCGCCTTAGTTCCACGAAGCTCCACATATCTGCTCTCGCTCATAATATTAGATTCCCAGCTAAATTCAAGTGCGAGGGAAGCACCGTTATCGAACTTAATATAGCCTGTAGCCATATCCTCAACGTCAAAGGTGTACTCTCTGTTATTATTAAACTTATTGAATACCGTACCGGTAACGGAAACAGGCTTGGGATTACCCATAAGGTACATAGCAAGGTCGATCATATGAACGCCTAAATCGATGAGAGGACCACCGCCCGACTCTGCCTTCTTGGCAAACCAGGATCCGGGCTGAGGAACACCACGACGGCGAACCCATGCACAGCGAGCATTATATATCTCACCGCATTCACCGTTCTCAATCATCTTCTTTAAGTGAAGAGTAGCAGGGATAAAACGGTTGTTTCTCATAGCCATGAGAACCTTACCGTTCTTTTCTGCTGTTGCCTTCATCTCTTCAACCTCTGCTACGGTCATGGCATCAGGCTTCTCGGTAAGCACGTGCTTACCTGCATTAAGCATCTCAATAGTTATAATAGAATGGAGATAGTTAGGAGTACAGATGTCAACTGCATCAATACTTTCATCATTTGCTATATCCTTATAATCGGTGGTGGTATATGCATTTGCAAGGAATGCATATTTTTCCTTTAAATATTCAAAACGCTTTGTGTCGATATCGCAGAGAGCAACTATCTCAACCTCGTCATTATTCTGATAATTTGATAAGTGAGCGTGATCGGCAATGCTTCCGCATCCGATAATCGCCATTCTGAGCTTTTCGGTCATTTCAAATTCCTCACTTTATAGCTTGATTTATTAATATTATATATAATCGCAGTAAAGAAATCAAGTAGTTAATTGACTTTTTTATATCATTATGTTATATTTTATAAGGAAGGTTTGAAAAGAGGTTATTATGGAAAAATTCAAAAAATGGTTCGAAAACTTTTGGTATCACTATAAATGGCCTGTTATAATAGGGGCATTCTTCGTTATATGCGGTTCTGTTATGGCGATACAGTTTATACAGAGAGAAGAGTATGATTCTCTGATACTTTATACCGGTCCCGATATGCCAACTGCCAATGAGCAAAGGGACATTGAGAGTGCGTTCGAACAGTTAATGACAGAGGACTTTAACGGTGACGGAGATTATAACGCTGTTCTTGACCCCCTCTTTCTCATGACCGATGAACAGCTTGAGAGTGAGGAATATTCTCTTGACGAAAACGGAAATCCTATACTGATAAACACCTCTGAAATGGTTAAGACCAAGGAGCGGTATACCACCCAAATATTCACGGGAGAGGCTCTTATATGTCTGCTCGATCCTGCATGGTACGACGAGGCATATAAACAGCAGGCATTCGTTCCTCTTAAAGAGATAATCGGCAAGACCCCTGAGGGAGCATATAACGATTCTGCTCTATATCTCCATGAAACCGATTTCGGAAAATATTTCTCCTGCTTCGATTCTCTGCCCGAGGACACTCTTATTTGCTTTAGAAAAATGTCTTCTGCAAGCTTCCTTAAAAATAAAAAAAGAGAACAGAAAAAGTACGATTATAACAAAGAATTATTTATTGACATATTGGAATTTGAAATACCGGAAAAGTAAAAGGCTGTCCAATCGGACAGCCTTTTTATTATGTAATTTATGCCTTCTTTGCAGTAATCTTCTTGATAACGAAGAGAGTAGCTATCATAAGAACACACGCAATGGGAAGGGAGATATACCAATCGGTCACAAAGCCTGCGATAATGTAGCTTACGAAAGACACGCCTGCAACTGTGATCGCATAGGGAAGCTGTGTGGAAACGTGGTTGAGATGATCACACTGTGCACCTGCAGAGGACATGATGGTTGTATCAGAGATAGGTGAGCAGTGGTCACCGCAAACCGCACCTGCAAGACAAGCGGACATACCGATAATACCGAGAGGACTTCCTACCTCGAAGATACTGAGCACGATGGGAATAAGAATACCGAATGTACCCCAGGATGTACCTGTAGCGAATGCAATAAGGCAAGCTACGATGAAGATGATCGCGGGAAGGAAATTGTGAAGTGCGCCTGCAGAAGCAAGAGCCTCATTTACGAATGTGTCAGAGTCAAGAAGACCTGTCATACCCTTAAGGGATGTAGCAAGGGTAAGAATAAGGATAGCGGGAACCATAGCGATAAAGCCCTTGGGAATACATTCCATAGCTTCCTTAAAGGTTACAAGACGACGAGCTACAAAGTAGATAACAATAACTATAAGAGCTACGATACCACCCCAAGGCAAGCCAACTGTAGCATCTGTATTGGAGAATGCATCGATAAAGCCGAGAGACTTATCGTAATCAGCAGGATTGAATACCCATTCAGCACCCATGCATCTGCCTACGTAGAAGAGGGAGTATACACAGATACCGATAAGAATTACGATAGGAAGAACAAGGTCGATAACCTTACCCTTGGATGTTGCGGGCTCTTCATCGCCGCCCTCAACCTTAGTACCGCTGGTAAAGAGGTCTCCGTTAAGAGCGTTCATCTCATGATGCTTCATAGGACCGTAATCGAATTTCATAAGAGTAAGGGAAATAATAAATACAAATGTAAGTAAAGAATAGAAATTGTAAGGAATAGCTCTGCAGAAATATTCGATACCCTTACCGTCGGGAACATTACTTGCAACTGCAGCAGCCCAGGAAGAAATAGGAGCTATCATACAGATAGGAGCAGCGGTAGCATCGATAAGATAAGCTAACTTTGCACGGGATATTTTAGACTTATCGGTAACGGGACGCATAACAGCACCAACGGTAAGACAGTTGAAATAGTCATCGATAAAGATAAGTACACCAAATGCAAATGTCGCGAGTGAAGCACCCACCTTAGTCTTAACGTGAGTGGAAGCCCATCTGCCGAAAGCAGCAGAACCGCCTGCCTTATTAAGAAGCGCAACGATAACACCAAGAATTACAAGAAATACGAAGATACCGGCTGTGCCTGAAACAGCACCGATAAGACCGTCATTAACCAATGTACCTACAGTATGTATGGGCTTAAAACCTGTAGCTAAAAGCGCACCTGCCAGTACACCGATGAAAAGTGAGGAATATACCTCTTTGGTGAGAAGTGCGAGACCGATAGCGATTACCGGCGGGAAAAGTGACCATAATGTACCTACAGGAGATGTAATGCTACCTGTACAAGCACATACGATCGCAAAGACAATTACCACAGCAACTATGGCAATCTTAGGAATAAGTTTCTTTGCTTGCATGTTAAAATCCTCCATTTAATAATTCGGGAAAGCGTTCTTCCCGAAATTTTATTTACCTATATAGAATAACATAAAATCAACAAAATGTCAACAATTTAGAAATAATAGTTTAAAAGATAAATATTTGTCATTATTAAGACTTCAAAGCCAAAAAGCCTGTCGGATCTGCGACAGGCTTTTTGTTGATCAATTTATCTTTTTATATAACTTATGCTTCTACCCACTGTGCTTCGAACACAACGTCCATATTAACTGCAAACCAGCCGCCATTCCAGTCACCGGAGCTAAGCCAGTAGTTGTAAGCAGGCCAGTACCAACCGTCGAATTCATAGCCTTCCAATGTAGGCACGGGAATGTCGATGCCGGTAGCCGCAAGGTAATTCTCGCCGTAGTTGATGCCGTAAACGGGGCTTACACCTTCGGGAAGCTCACCGCCCATGGGATCAAAGGTGATAGTATAATCCTTGCCGTAGCCGGGATAGGGATCTTCGGGTTCGGGCTCTTCAACTGTTACGGTGTAATAGTTGTAGGACTCATCGAAGTACTGTACACAGAAGGTGTAGGTACCGGGCTCAAGAGTAATGGTGATATAGCCATCGATCATAGCCGAAGACTTAAGAACCTTAGAGCCCTCTGCTGCCTTTATCTGTGCGGAGGTTGTATACTTACCCTCTGCATATCTTATAACGTTAAGGTCATCAAGCTGACCGAAGGTTACTGTGTTACCGTTCTGAACGAAGGAAGGAACCTTCTGCTCTACATTGTAGTAATACATTACCTGATAACCGTTGTGATATACAACCGCTACGGTTACAAGACCGTTTGTACGGTACTGAATGGTAAACTCAGTTTTACCTGCAAGTGCTCTGCTGGAGCCTGCGAAGGATCTTTGACCCTCTGCTCTCTTAACATCACCGGGAGTCTTATATTCGCCGTAAGCGGTTCTGATAACCTTAACATCCTTGAGATTACCTACAGTAAACTGAAGACCGTTACCGTTGAAGGTGGGCTCATCTACCGTAAGCATGATCTTAAGGATAGTTGCAGGTCTGTTGGAATCCTGATATCTGATGTATACGGTATGCATACCGGGATTCTTTACAACATATGTAAAGTCATGGGCTGTACCGATCTTTGCGGAGGTTACGTTTACAAGGTAGTTAGCCTTAACCTCGGAATAGGTGTTGTAATCACCGGGGGCAATGAAGAAGTCCTTAACACCGTAGAGATTATGAACTGTAACAGTAACGCCGTCAGCGGTAACCTCCTGCTCCATATAGGAGAGGTCTGCATGATAGATATATTCCTTGCCCTCTGTTGTCTTTACCCATACGCTGTATACACCGCCATCCTTCATGGTAAGGGTGCAAACGCCGTCCTTTGTAAAGGATGCGATCTTGGAAGCGCTGAGAGATACACAACCCTCTGCCTTCTTGATCTCGGAAGCGGTAGTGTAGGTACCCTTTACGTATCTGATAGCGTAAATGGTATCGGCATTGGTGAGCATGATATCATAATTCTTTGTGGAGATCTGAGGAGCATCCTCAGGAAGTCCGAGCTTGGGAAGCACGTTAGTTTCGTAAGCACCGCAAACTGCACAGTCTCTGCGCTCTTCACCCTCAGTAATCTCGGTGGGTTCAACGGTAGTATACCAATCACCGTACTCATGACCCTTAGCCGCAGTTTCGTCTGACTTATAGCTATCACCGCAAACAGAGCATGTATATGTAGTATAACCCTTATCTGTACAGGTAGGCTCGGTTACTACTGCATTATAGCTGTGACCCTTAGCTGCTACTTCATCTGTAGTGTAAGAATCTCCGCATGCAGAGCATGTATAAGTGGTATAGCCTGCCTCGGTACAGGTAGGAGCAGTTACCGATTCTTCATAGTCGTGACCTGTAGCGGGAACTGTTGTCTGAGCAACAAATACTATATCACATCTGCCGCAGTATTCACCTGCAGTAAGACCTGTCTCGGTACAGGTAGGAGCCTTACCTTCAATAACCTTAATGTCATGACCGAGTGCATCCACCACGTCTGCAATGTAGCTGTCAGCACATCCTGAACAGGTATATGTGGTATAACCGCCATCTGTACATGTAGCTTCCTTAACCTCAGGAACGTAGTTATGGTCATCTGCGGGAATAACGATCGTATCTCTGGAGAGAACGGCATTACATA
>SVTI01000022.1 GCA_015063855.1 Oscillospiraceae bacterium | reverse complement strand
TTTGTTTGCTGAAATTCACCTGACAATGCCACCTTCTCTTGCTAGAGAAGGCTTTTTGACAGTGCTCTTCGCATTATTTAAGACATTTCGTTCCGGTAAACTGCTCGATAAACTGTAATTTATCGCTTTCATTATTTCGGGCGCTGAATTAAAAAATAATACAATACTTCAAGCCCGAAGTATAGCCGCGGTGCAACCGCCCCGAAGAGCAGGGAGCAGGGCAAAGCCCTGCCTGTAATTTATCGCTATGTTTATTTCGGGCACCGAAGATCCGATATCCGTAAGTTCCAAGCATTTTTTAGCATTACGTTGGGTATAATCTTATTCATCATATACCATTTTTGTAAGAAGCATTATTATGAATATTTTTTATTCTAATACCTTTTTCATGCCTTTATATTTACCCGCAATCTGAGATTCAGCAAGCATTTCAGCAGGGAAAAAAGCGATCAAATCAACGTCATCAGGCTTGACATTATTAACTATCTGTGATAAACTCATTTCAGAAGCTAAGTGAGAGTTGTGCGGGCCGGAATTTTTCCGCACCGCCTTCTTTAAGACCTTAGCTTCTATTTTTTTGCAACGCAAAAAGGACTACCCGAAGGTAGTCCTTTTATTATTAAGTTAGGTTATTATTCTACAGTTACGTAGAAGAACGCCTTGGACTCGTCGTTCATCTGAACGTAGAATGTCCATGTACCAGCTGCGAGACCCTCAACAACCTTTACGCCGTCAACGGGATCTGTAGCTCTGATAACCTGTACGCCTGCAGCGCCCTTAATACCGGTAGCGGTCTTGTAGGTGCCGGGAGCGTATCTTGCAACCTGGAGGTTGTCAAGACCTGTAAGAGTTACTGTATTGCCTTCTGCAACTACGTTAGCTGCATCGGTGTTGTAGTATACATCATAGGTCTTAATTACAGTATAACCGTGGTTGTAAACAACTGCGATGGTGATAGTAACAGGGTTTCTGTACTGGATCATGTAGGAGTCACCCATGGTCTTACCGGAGAAGCCACGTGCGCCTGCTGCCTTCTTGATCTCACCTGCGGTCTTGTAAGTACCTTCAGCGGTACGGATAACCTTAACATCTTCAAGGTTGCTGATCTTCATCTGGAGACCGTTGGGAGTGAATACAGGATCAACAACTTCAAGAGTTGTGTGGATGTAGGTTGCAGGACGAGAAGCATCCTGATATCTTACCCATACAGTGTAATCACCGGGGTTAGAAAGAACGTAGCTATAGTTGTGGTTTGCACCGATCTTAGCAGATGTTACGTTTACAACGTAAACAGGCTTAACCTGAGCATAAGTGGTGAGGTGACCGGGAGCAATGAAGAAGTCCTTAACACCGTAGAGGTTTTCAACAGTAAGAGTTACACCGTAGGTGGAAACTTCCTGTTCCATATAGCTCATGTCAGCTACGAAGATGTATTCCTTCTTTACGCCGTTTTCGTCAGCATCAAGTCTTACCCAGAAGGAGTAAGTACCGCCGTTAGGCATTTCGTAAGAGAATACGTCATCAACAACGCTGGAGTTAACGATCTTAGCACTGATATCAACCTTACCTGCTGCATTCTTAATTGCAGAAGCGGTCTCATGTACGCCGGGAGCGTATCTGATAACGTCAATCTTATCACCGAAGGTGATGTTTACGGTGTAGTTATCAGTTGTAAGTTCGGGCTCGGTAGGAACTACAGGCTCTTCCTCAACTTCGCCTGCATAGCCGTCCCAGTTAGCTGCGGGCTCGCCGCAAACTGTATTGATCTCGAAGGAAGAACCGCCGAGGAACATAGCACCGTCAGTGTAAGCAGCTACACCGAAGTGATATTCGTCAACGTATGTCTGGCTGTTAAGACCTTCAGGCATAGCAACCATTGTGTCATTGAAGTTAGCAACAAGAATACCGTCTTCACCGTATTCAAGGCTTACATTGATGGGAGTACCATCCATGGGGATATTAACGCCGGTAATATACTTGGAAGCCCAGAAATTACCGTCGGAAATGATGGAGTAAACTGCAACGTCATATACGTTGTCGTCCTTGGTACCGTAAACGTAGTTCTGATCGGAAACCATGTAGTCCATAAGAGTTACGATAACAGAGTTTTCGCCGCCCTTAATGTCGTTGTTCCAATGCCAGCCGTAACGCATGATTACAGGAGTCCAGTTGCCGTCATAATTTCTGAAGATACCGTATTCGCCGAATGCCTGGTCATAATCTTCAGGATTGTCTGTCCAAATGAAGGACATTGTTTCGGGAGTTACGTCATAGTTAACAGTTTCTACTACTGTTGTGGTTTCGCCGGTTGTTTCATCAACAACTTCCTTCTCTTCCTCAACTGTTGTGAAGCTGAGAGGAGTTACTGTAGCTGTAAAGCCGTCGAGAACTGTTGTGTACTTGGAAAGAGCCTTTGTAAGAGCGAACTGAGCGTTCTTAGTGCCGGACTGCTTAGCATAGTCATAAATGGAGAGAGAACCGTCTTCCTTAACTGTAGGATAGATAACGGGAGTACCCTCAACCCAGGAAGCGTCAGCTGTGAACTGGTTGTGACCGTCAACATACCAGAATGCATCAAAGTCAGCAGAAGTAGCTGCGATAGCCTTAACTTCAACTTCACCACATGTAGCACATGTTCTGGTCATAGAACCTTCATCGGTAGCTGTAGGAGCTGCTGTAATGGTGTATGCGGACCATACGTGACCGAGAGCCTTGAGAACCTTATTCTCAACGTGACCACATACGGAGCATTCCTTAACGTCGGAACCGTCTGCTACGCAGGTAGGATCAACGTGGGATACATCTACGAGCTGATGGCCAGCAGCCTCAGTCTTCTTAACGGTGATAGCACCGCAAGTATCACACTTAGTGGTTTCGTAGCTGGGATCAGTACATGCTGTCCAAGAAGAAGAAATTAACTGACCTGCACACTCGTGAGTGTTAGCCTCGCCGTTGTACTGAGCTGCGGGAATACCGTTAATGCTTCTTACTGTGTAAGAATCTTCGGTAGTAGCAATGTTGTTACCAACGGAACCAACTGTGAGGTAACCGCCGTCAACGATGTCAACGAGGTTAGGCATTCTGATGTCATCTCTTGCATAGGTCATGGAAGTGGTGTACTTCTCGGTAAGATTAAGCTCATCTTCACGAGAGATGGAACCTGTATCGTTGGGGAAGTAAGCGATCTTCTCGCCGAGGTAATACTCGTTACCGTTTACGGAAACGATGTAGCCGTGCTCTGCATCTGCATTTACAGAGAAGGTAATACCGTTAGAACAGTCGATCTTTTCGTATCTCTGAACGATACCGGTGTAGTCACCGTTCTGAGTCTCTTCGATATAGTTTCTTGCTGTGAAGGTCCATCTGTAGCCGTAACCGTCGTTAGGGTCTACGAATTCGCCGTCAAAGTAGTAAACGTATACGTTAGAAGCGATCTGGGTCTTGTCGTACTTGGGGTAGCTGTTGTTAACGAGAACCATAAGGCCCTTGGTACCCTGCTCAACCATAGCACGGAAACCGTTGGAATATGTAACATCATGGCTGTTAGCTGCGCCGAATACATACTCCTGCTTAACTTCACCTGTTACAGGATCAGTTACCTCATAGGTATCGAAGATGGTCTCTTCGGATGCAGGAAGCTTATCTGTCCAAAGCATAACTACAGAAGAACCAACACCGGATTGGAATGTAAAGGTATCATCCAACTCAACTGTTGCGGTAAGACCATCAAGGGGTACCTTTTCTGTTGTTGTAAACTTTGTTACAGGCATCTTCGCGGACTTATCCATAGGTCTTGTACCGTATTCACCGGTCTTACCGTTAGGAATAGATACGTGAAGACCACCGTTCTCAGCTTCAGTAAATGTGAAGCCCTTGGAAAGGTTGGTAGACATTTTTCCGCTGTAGTACTTAGTTGCGAATGTTGTCCAGTTAGAACCGACAGGATCGCCTGCAGCTGCATTGGAAACTACGCACATAGGTACAAGCATAACTAATGTAATGACGAGAGCCATTACGCGCTTGAAGTTTCTCATGTTTTTCATCCTCCATTAGAATAGAATTACGATTTTGCGCAATTAATTATACCATGATTGGAATTATAAATGAAATGTTATTTTTTATTCTTAATCATCGGCATTTTTTAACATTTTTGTGCATTATGACATCAACGCTTAATAATTACGAAAAAAATAAGACAAACCCCGAAAAAAATCCGCAATTTGTCTTACATTTAATATCACTTTATGTTCTCATGAATGTGAGCGAAGTGCTGATAGATGTCAAAATCCACCTTTTTGAGCATGGTTTCAAGCTCATAATCACCCATTACGGTGTTTCTGCCGTTAGCATACTCTGCATCAATAAGCTCCTTCATCTTAACTACGTAAGAAGCACGCTTATCTACGGTAATGCCTGCGGATTTAAGGCGGAAGAAGCCTGTCATCCAGTGAGCTATACCTGCAAGGCCGCTATGGGAATCAACGGCAACGGTTGCGGGACGGTTGAGTATCTTCTCTGTGTTAAAGATATTGTATATCTCCTCATTCTTAAGAAGACCGTCAGCATGTATACCTGCTCTTGTTACGTTGAAGTTTCTTCCTACAAAAGGAGTACGGGGAGGTATCTCATAACCCATATGAGCCTCAAAGTATTCTGCAATATCGGTGATAGCGGTAAGATCCATTCCGTCGGTGGTACCTTTGAGCTGAGCATATTCGATCACCATAGCCTCAAGAGGACAGTTACCCGTTCTCTCACCTATACCAAGTATCGAGCAGTTGATTCCCGAACAGCCGTAAAGCCATGCGGTGGAGGCGTTATTAACAACCTTATAGAAGTCGTTGTGACCGTGCCACTCGATATTTTCGCTCTTGATACCTGCATAATGATTAAGACCGTAGATGATACCGGGCACGCTTCTGGGAAGAGATGCACCGGGATAAGATACACCATAACCCATAGTATCGCAGGCTCTGATCTTAACAGGGATACCGCTTTCTTCAGAAAGCTCACGGAGTGCATCAGCCAAGGGTACAACAAATCCATAAAAATCCGCGCGGGTTATATCCTCAAAATGACATCTGGGTCTGATACCCTTGTCCATAATGCTCTTTACAACACCGAGGTACTTATCCATAGCCTTCGCTCTGGTAAGACCCATCTTATTATATATATGATAGTCGGAGCAGCTGAGGAGTACACCTGTCTCCTTAAGTCCGAGATCCTTTACAAGCTCGAAATCCTTTTCGTTGGCTCTTATCCAGCTTGTAACCTCAGGAAATTCAAGACCGAGATCCATACAGCGTGCAACCGCTTCTCTGTCCTTTTCGGAATATACAAAAAACTCGCTCTGTCTGATAAGACCCTTAGGACCGCCGAGACGGCTCATAAGCTTATATATCTCTACGATCTGATCAACGGTAAAGGGAGAAGTAGACTGCTGTCCGTCACGGAAGGTGGTATCTGTAATCCATATCTCCTTAGGCATATTCATGGGAACATGTCTGTGATTGAAGGCTACCTTCGGGATGGTATTGTAATCGAATATATCTCTGTAAAGATTAGGCTCGTCTCTGTCCTGAAGAACATACTTTGTTCCGTCTCTCTCCAGAAGGTTTGTTGTCTCTGATAAATTAACCTTGTGATCGTTGTTATAAATCATTTCTGTCTGTGTCCTCTTAAAAATTATTTTATTACCAATTTATCTACTATGCCGCTGTTCTTAAATAGCTCCTGAGCATTACCGCAAAGGAAATTTTGCTTTACATTATCTATTGTAAGATCGGCTACGGTTGTATTTTTATCAATCTTTATTGTATTTGCGGCAGAAGCAATACTTTCCTCTCTGTAGATATCCTTGAGAGTAACCTTACCCGTATGAGTACCCTCGGCAAACCAGATTATAGCATAATCATTAGCCGCATCAACCTTGGATACACGAACGTTCTCTACGTGAACATTGTCAAGAGAGCATTCACCCTCGTGAACTCTGTGGTGGGTAAAGGAAACGGCATTATATCTGTATTTACCGAATACGTTCTTCACCGTGACGTTGGAAAGCGGGCTTCCGCAGGAGAGAAGTCTTACTGCAGTATATCCGTTATCCGCGTGAAGATTGTCTACATATATGTTGTTGATAGGGCCATGGGTGATTTCGGTCTCGTAACAGTCATCACAGTTAAGCGCTACCATATCGTCATTCGTTGAACCGAAAATATTACAGATACGTCCGTTCTCCGCAGGACCGTTTATATGTATGCCGTCCATGTTGGTACGAAGCATATTATAATCAAAGGTAATATTCTCTACGGTAAAATTTCTTACCATGGAAATCTGAACCGGATAGCTCTCCGGGTCCTTTAAGGTAAGGTTCTTCATAACGAAGTTTTCCATACCGACAAAGCGGAGCATGATTCCGTAGTAGAAATCGGGATCAAAAGCGGTAAGAGGCTCTGCAAAATCCTGTACGTGACGCACCTGGTTTACGTTGTTGCCGTCAAAAATACCGCCTTCTATGGTAATATTCTTATTATATTTCTTAGCCAGACCCTCGTTTATCATTATCTGACAGTTCGCACCGTCCGAGAGTTTGAAAACTGTTTTGTCGGTAAGTATAAGATGAGTATCATCACCGATAACAAGCGGCTCATCTATCATATATATCCCTTCGGGAACTCTTATTTCTCCGTGCTTATCAAGCAAGCTCTGGATATACGAAGTATCCTTGTTCATTCCATTACCTCTGAAGCCGTAAATTTGCATTTATATTATAATATCATAATAAGAACCAAAAAACAATATATTTTGACTAATTTTTGAAATATTGAAAATCATCTTGATATTTCTATTTAAAGGTGTTATAATTCATAATGTTTAACTTATATATAATATAAATGAGGAAATAAAATGATCAAAGCTGTAATTTTTGATTTGGACGGTACCCTTGCATATACCCTTGAGGACCTTCGTACCGGTATGAACCTGATGCTGGAGGAAATGGGCTATGCGCTCCGTACAACACAGGATATACTCGACGCAGTAAACTGCGGATCTATAGAATTTGTCAGAAAATCTCTTCCCGAAGAGATTCAGGGAGACGACGAACTCGTTAAGAAGTGTCATGCATGCTACGCGGGACACTATACGAACCATTATCTCGACAAGACCGTTCTCTACGACGGTATCGAAAAGACTGTTCTTGCAATGAAGACGAAAGGGCTTAAATTAGCAGTTCTTTCTAATAAAAGTGACGGTCATACCAATGACATCACAAGAAAGCTCTTTCCCGAGGATACCTTCGATCATATTCAGGGCTTCAAACCCGAATTCCCCACAAAGCCCGATCCCACCTCCGCACTCTACATAACAGAGATGTTCGGATGTAAGCCTAACGAGATCCTCTATGTCGGCGATTCAAATGTTGATATGGAGACCGCGAGAAATGCAGGTTTCTTTGCCTGCGGATGCACCTGGGGTTACAGAAGCGTAGACATACTTATCGAAAGCGGTGCAATGGCTCTCGTAAACAAGGCAGAAGAGCTTTTAGCGCTTATATAAGAAAATGAATTATATAGTTTTTGATATGGAGTGGAATCAGCCCTCCTCAAGGAGTAAGCTGATAACCGACCCCGTCAAGCTCCACGGAGAGATCATTCAGATCGGAGCGGTAAAGCTCAACGAGAGCTTTGAGAAGGTAGAGGACATTGAATTTACAGTCGCTCCCAAATACTATACCGAAATGAATCACTACGTGCGCGAACTTACCGGTATACGTACAGGAGATCTCTCAAAAGGCAAGCCCTTTCCTGTCATATTCGAGGAATTCAGACAGTGGTGCGGTGAGGATTTCAGATTCATTACCTGGGGACCTGACGATATGTCGGTGCTGCGCGATAATATGATACTCCACGGATTAGATACGACTGTTCTTCCCTTCTGCTACAATCTTCAGCTTATATTCAATAAGCAGATAAGCGGTGAGAACAGACAGTTCTCACTCTCCTCGGCAATGGAGATGCTTAACATCCCCATGACCCTTGCCTGCCACGATGCACGCAACGATGCGATATTCACATCACTTATAGCAGAAAAGCTTGACATGAAAAAGGGGTTGGAGGAATACGTAGCACCCACACCCAAGCCCAAAAAGGGGCTGCGTCCGAGATACTTCTCACTTCACCCCCATCTCATACTCTCAAAGGAAGAAAAAAGCAACAAGAAGGAACTTCTCTTCTGTCCGACCTGCAACGAGGTATTAAAGATAAACCGCCGTCTGCGAATGAGAAACAGGGACAAGATTTTTTCCTGTGTCTGCGAGGAGCACGGTCAGTTCATTGTGATCCTCCAAAGACTAAAATCAAAGGATAACGAGGTTCTTTATAACGAAAGCATTTACACCTTTAACGAGGATACGGAGCGCTTCTTCAATAAAATGAAGCTGAAATGCGCAGGCTCCTCCAAAAGATCGGGTGTAAAGAAACAAGGAGTTTAATTATGAAAGCAAAGAAATTTTTTTCGATGATCCTTTTGTCGGCATTACTGCTTACCGCCTACGGCTGTAAGGAAAAGCCCGCCGAAAAAGCCGAGACACCTGTAATTGCAACCGATACAAAGGCACTCTCAGAGCTTCCCGCCGCATATGTCGAACCTATGACAAAGCTTCTTAATGAATGGGGCAGCCGTAAGGGTTCTATGAGCGATCCCTTTATCGGTACACGCATACTCACCGAAAACATATCTATGGATAAGGTCGGTTATGCCGTTCTTGATATCGACGGGGACGGAGTTGAAGATATGATCACAGCTCCTATTGAAGCCTTTGCCCAAAACGGCATGGTATTCGATATCCTCACCTCAAAGGACGGTAAGCCATGGCATCTTGCAAACAGTCTTGAAGCTACGTATCACATGATGGAGGATAAAAGCTTTGTACTGCAGACTCCCGACAAGGAGACTAAGACTGCCACCTACAAGCTCGTTACAATTAACGGCAGTGACCGTCCCACGGAAACTCCCATAACCGCGGACCAAGCAAGATCCTATACTCCCTCAAAGATAGCACTTACACCTTTAAGTGAACTAATAAAATAATATGAGAAAACAAAGGAGATGCTTGAGAAATCAAGCATCTCCTTTTTTCAATATATAGGAAATTGCTCCGTTTCGGGCATTGAAGTTAGAGGTTTTGACGTAGTTCATGCCCGATCATCGGTGCGGGCCGGCGCCCGCTTTTTTCATCTCTTTAAGCAGACTTATTGTGATAGGTATACAAAGTATAAGGGCGCATATATCCGCCGAGGTTTGTGCCGCCACAAGACCGTCAAGTCCAAATAAACCGTTTAAAATGAATATCGAAGGAACGAAAAACAAAAACTGTCTTGAAAGGGCAAGTAATGTCGCCTTCACCGCCTTTCCAATCGTTTGCGCCATCATGTTTGAGAGAATATTGAAGCCGGAGAAGGGGAAGGTAAGACATTGCCAGCGAAGTACAGATGAACCTATCCTTATTACCTCAGGATCGTCACGGAAGAGTGGTATTATCTGAGGTGCGAAAATAAAGCCTGTAAGCGCAAAGAGGATCTGCACAACGGTAGAGGTCTTGACACAGAACCAATACGCCTTCTTTACCCTGTCATAACGTCCTGCACCGTAATTTATACCGCATACGGGCTGGAAGCCCTGACCGTAGCCTATAAGAGCCGAGGCAGCAAAGAGCATCAGCTTTGAAACTATCGAAACCGCAGCAACAGCAGCATCGTTATAACCTGCGGCGACGTTGTTCAGACAGAGAGTGGAGATACTTCCGCAGCCCTGCCTTGCAAGGGAAGGAATTCCTCCGCGGAACATCTCCTTATAATAGTAGCCCTTGAGAACGAACATTCTCGGATTAAGGGAAATTCCTTTTTTGGTCGCCATTACCACAAGGATACCGAAGCTTACCATCTGACTGAGCATAGTTGCAACAGCCGCACCGCCAACACCCATGTCGAATCCGAAAATAAAGATGGGGTCAAGGACAATATTAAGTATTCCGCCCGCAGTTATACCGATCATAGAATACATCGCTCTACCCTGAAAACGAAGCTGATTGTTAAGTACAAACGAGCCGATCATAAAGGGAGCCGCAAGCAAAATGTATTTCATATAATCACACGCATGGGGGAATATGGTCTCGGTCGAGCCCATAAAGTATGCCATCGGTTCAAGAAATATAAGTCCTAAAACGGTGATAAGCACACCTACCGCAAGGGAGGAATAGAAGCCTACCGATGCCATGGTATAAGCCTTGTCGTATTCCTTGTTTCCCATGGATCTCGAAATAAAGTTACCCGAGCCATGTCCGAAGAAGAAGCCCACCGCCTGTATCATCGCCATAAGAGTAAAGGAAACTCCCACAGCCGCTGTAGCACTTGTTCCTACCTGACCGACAAAGAAGGTATCAGCCATATTATATAAGGAAGAAACAAGCATACTGATAATACTCGGCACAGCTAATTTTAATATAAGAGGCTCAATCTTCGATTCGGTCATTTTTTTGAACTGAGAATCTAAATTTGTATTAGCCATTATTTATTAAAAAGATCATTATATATTTCTATCATTTCATCGTAGCTTATCTTATACTGTGCATTGGCAAAATTGCCTGCAGTCTTTATCTTCTCTGCAAAGACAGCTATGGTCTTATCATCGATAGTCTCGTTATACTCACTAAGAGCGGGGAGTCTTCTGCCTATCTCCTCGGGAGTGGTGCAAAGAGTCTTGGCAAAGTCGCAAAGGAGGGCTCTGCCCTCGGCATCCTTCGATTGATACTCTACGTATTTACCGATAAATGCCGCACAAGCTCTGCCGTGAGGAATCTCGGAATGGAAGGTAAGATTATATCCCATTGGGTGAGGGAATCCTGTTCCGGTAGTGTTTATGGCAACACCGCCGGCAAAGGAGGCATACATAAGAGCCTCTCTCGTTTCATCCGAAATCTCGCCTCTGTCAAGCTCATCAAAGGCATCCCAGATATGCTTAGCTCCCCATAATGCAAACATTCTCGATATCTCGGTAGATTTCGGGGACATATAGCTCTCTATACAATGACAGAATGCGTCAAGAGCTGTAGAAAGAGAATAGTTTCTCGAAAGTGAAAGAGTATATTTATAATCAAGAAAAGCGTACCTCGCGTAGGAATAGGGGGAATTAAATGTCTTTTTCTTATCCTCACCGTCAAGAGTAATTATAGAATAGGGATTAGCCTCGCTACCGGTACCCGAGGTGGTGGGTATAAGAATAATGGGAAGCGATGGCTTGAGAGCCGCTACGTTATATATCTCATCGGGAGCAATACCGGGGTTTGCCGCAAATGCCGCTATAGCCTTCGATGCATCCATCGGAGAACCGCCTCCGATACCAATGACAAAGTCGCAACCCGATTCAGAGGCTATAATACCACCGTCGTAAATTGTACTGAGCAGAGGATTTTCTCTGATCTCGTCGAATATCACGTATTCAACACCCTTGTCTGAAAGAACTGATATAACATCATCAAGAGCACCGCTTTTGATAGCAGAGCTTGCGCCTGTTACGATCATACAGCATTTGCCCAATGCCAGCTTGTCCGAATTTTTTTCGATACAGTCTCTACCCGAAAATATCTTGGTAGGCATATAAAAATCAAATTTCATTTCAGTAACCTTTCCGTATTGAAAATGACCGCCAAACGGCGGTCATTATAAATTTTATTACTTGTCTTCCTTGGGCTTATTATTCTCTGACCACTGATAGTAGAGTGTCTGAGGAGAATTCTTCACACCGTTGTTAACCGCCTGTGCAAAATGTGCATCCTCGGATACCATCTGTGTACCGAGAGCCTCCATCTTATCCTTAAGCTCAACACCCTTCAAGCCCTCAAGCTCTGCTGCAGCTTCATCGGAAAGCTCAGCAATACGGCCGAGGATCTCTTCGGTTGTATATTCACCCTGTTCCTTATCGGAATATCCCTTAAGGGTCCATATGTTGATAAGAACAGTCGCGGGATCAAAGCCGAGATAAGGACTGTAAACAGTATCCTTAAGATTCTGGTCCTTGGCAGCTGCCCAATTGTCATCGGAGAGTGCAAGCTCAACCTCGGTCATGTCGGTATTCTGATAATGGAGGAACATATTTCCTGCATACTCAGGCTTAATGAGGTAATCGGTATATGCAACGTCCTTGGAGGTCTTAAGAACGCTGACCATATCGGTCTCCTCGTCCTTTTCATAGTGAACACCCTCAACACCGTAACGGAGAATGTTTGCAAACTCCTTGTTTGTCTGCATATATGTAATGATTTCCATACATCTTACCGTACGGGAATCGTCAAGATGACTTGCTACAGCATACATGGAATTATAAACGTTTTCGTTTCTTGCTACAGGCTTTCTGTAGGTGTATACGTAGTAATCATCCTTATATTCGTCAAGAACACCTGCAGTACCCTTTACAAACATACAAGCGGGCTCTGTACCCTCTGCGATTTCGGTGGAGCTGTACTCGGAGATTATGGCAGCTTCTCTTGCAAACTCACCGCCGGTGGAGTTAAGAAGGCTTCCGGGGATAAGCTCGGGATATACACCAAGCTTAAGCTTGCCGTCACCAACGTATGCACCGTAGTAATCACCCTCAAGGGTTTCAACGAGGGGCTTTACTCCGTATGTATCATAGATAAGAGTATACTTGGAGGGATCGATCGAAGAGCTGTTCTCTTCCTTTACCTCTTCCTTGTTTTCTTCTTCGTTATTCTCGGGAAGCTCTGCATCCTCAGAACCCTCGCCCTCGGTCGCCTCGGTATCCGTTGCGAAATTGTCGGGAACTAAGGGAAGAACGTTATCAATAAGAGAAACACCCTGAAGGAATGCTTCAACAGTCTCTGCATCAAAGGCATCCTCACCCTTGTCGTTTACAAAGTAAGAATCAACAACTTCCTTCTCAGCAAGATCCTTGTTTACGAGCATATACTCATATTCGCCGATAACTCTGTTATTGGGGATAGCGTAGAGAAGCTTGTTCTCAGCGCTGGATCTTGTCATAGCCTCCATAAGAGTGGAGTTGATATACTTGGTAAGAAGGGCTGAACCTGCACCGGGAAGAACCTGTGCACTTAAGTCCTTGAGCTGACCCTTGTTGATATGTGTATTATACTGACCTACGGAATTTACAAGGAAGATATCTACCTGATTCTCCTTGAGCTCAGGATACTGTATATCCTCCTTACGAACCTCAACATACTTGGTATCACCGTTCTCATCGGTAGCAAGCTCAGGCTTCTTTGTATCCTTTACGTTGGATACTACACCTGTCTGCTGTGTCTGAGAGCTGATAGCCTTTTCAAGGTTGGTATAAAGATTCTCATGATATTCCTCTTCTGTGAAGAGCTTAAGAACTACATGAGTATTGAACTCAAATTCTGTGATCTCGTTGATCTTATTTTCAAGCGCGGATCTGACCTTTTCGTTAACCTTATCACCGTTAACAATAGAATAAAGAGTGACGGTTATGGGTGTAGCGTCAGAACCCTTGAGAACTACAACATTGTCCTTCTTCTTACAGCCTGCAAAAAGCAGAGTAGGAAGAACAAGCACTAATGCAATTATGATGGAGAGAAGTCTTTTCTTCATGATTTACCCCCTAATAGTAACTTATAATAGTTTACAATATTTTAGTAAAGATGTCAAGGTGAAAATGTAAATATTCTATAATTATTAATCAAGATAGTCCTTAAGTCTCTTGGAACGGCTGGGGTGACGAAGCTTACGCAGAGCCTTAGCCTCTATCTGTCTGATTCTTTCACGGGTAATATTGAATTCCTTACCTACCTCTTCAAGAGTTCTGGAACGTCCGTCCTCAAGACCGTAGCGAAGCTTAAGAACGCGTGCCTCACGGCTGGAAAGCGTATCAAGAACCTCAAAGAGCTGCTCGCGAAGGAGTGTGTAGGATGCTGCCTCAGCAGGTGCGGGAGAATCCTGGTCCTCGATAAAGTCACCCAGATGGCTGTCCTCCTCCTCACCGATAGGAGTTTCAAGGGAAACGGGGTCCTGAGCTATCTTCATTATCTCGCGCACCTTGTCGGCACTGACACCCATAACCTCTGCGATCTCTTCAGCAGATGCCTCGTGTCCATACTCCTGAAGGAGCTGACGGGATATACGGGAAACCTTATGGATGGTCTCCACCATGTGAACGGGGATACGGATAGTTCTCGCCTGATCCGCGATAGAACGGGTGATAGCCTGACGTATCCACCAGGTAGCATAGGTAGAGAACTTATAACCCTTACGGTAATCGAACTTCTCAACAGCCTTCATAAGACCGAGGTTACCCTCCTGGATAAGGTCGAGGAAGAACATACCCTTACCTACGTAACGCTTTGCTATACTTACAACGAGTCGAAGGTTTGCCTCAACGAGCTCGTTCTTAGCCATTTCATCTCCCTCTGACATCTTCCTTGCAAGCTCAAGCTCTCTTTCTGTCTCAAGAAGGGGTACCTTACCGATCTCCTTAAGATACATACGTACGGGGTCATCGATGGCAAGACCGTCCTGAGCGAGCATCTGCTCCATATCCTCAGCGCTCTCGTATCTCTCGACCTCGCTTTCGATCTCTTCGAAATCGTCGATGTCAAGATAGCCCTTGATCTCAATGCCTGCACTCTCAAACTGCTCGTAGATCTTCTCGATCTGTTCGATATCGAAGTCATTCTCCTCGATTATCATCATAAGCTCGGAGTTAGCAATACTTCCCTTCTGCTTAGCCTTCTCAAAAACCTCGTTAATATCGGTCTTCTTTTCACCGAGATCCTTGTTTTCCTCCTCGGCGGGCTTCTTCTTAGTAGATTTTCTGGTTCTTGTCTTTTTTACGGGCTTGTCCTCGGCGTCGACGGGAGTTTCAACCTGAACATCCTCCATAACCTCTTCTGTAATTTCGTCCTTGGTCTTCTTTGTAGCCATATTACACCTCAAAATTTATGTATTGGATTGTTTTCTCTTTTTATTTATAATATCCTCAATAGAAAGCTCGGAATGCTGCTTTGCTTCCCTCAAGGTATTTATCGAATCTTTAAATAACACGGGATTAACCGTCAGCCCCTCACGGGCTATCTGCATCTTTACAAGTCTTGACATTTCCGACTCGTTGAACTCGGAATTGAGTGTTCCGAGGTCAAAGTCCTCGCCTGCCTCGGTCAACGCTTTAAACACGCGCCGTGAAAATTCGGAAACGAAATCCTCCTCACAAAGCTCAAACTCACCCTTATTCACCATACCGATATATTCGGGGAATTTAAGCATTATCCCAAGGATAGTCTCCTCTGCGGCATTGGCACGAAGGTTCTTTATCTTATCCGGATTGACCCTGTCGCCATAGCCCTGAGAGTCAAGCACTATCTTGTCGTGCTGTTCCCTCTGTACCTTGCGCCGCCTGAGTGAAATAAGCTTTTCAACGTCCCGCTTGATGCTCTCGCCGGGAACGTTCAGCTTTTGCGATGCCTGACCGATATAGATGTCCCTCTCTACCGTGGAGGATGTCCTTGCTATCTCCTCTACTGCAAGTGCAGCAGCCTTAACACGCCCTTCGGTGGTGGAAATATCGTTTTCGGCAAGGATAGCGGCAAATTTATAATCGAAACGGGTCAGTCCTCCGTCGATTATCTTCTGAAATCCCACCTTACCGAATTTTCTGATATATTCGTCAGGGTCCTTTGCCCCGTTCATACGAAGTATCCTTGTTTCAAGCCCCGCCTCGGATAAAATGGCAAAGGCTCTGTCAGCCGCCTTCTGTCCCGCCTCATCCGAATCGTAGGATATAAGCACCGTTTTGGTGTATTTCTTCATCAACCTTGCCTGATCGGGAGTAAGGGCGGTACCGAGTGTGGCTACCGCATTCTGAAAGCCTGCCGCATGGAGTGCTATAACGTCCATATATCCCTCACAGAGGATCATTTTTTCGGCACAGTAATTCTTTGCGTAATTCAGAGCAAAAAGATTCTTGCTCTTCTTAAAGGCGGGAGTATCCGATGTATTAAGATACTTCGGCTTGGTATCATCGATTATTCTTCCGCCGAAGGCTATCACCTCACCCGAGGTATTGATTATCGGGAAGATTACTCTTTTTCTGAAATAGTCGTATGCCCTGCCCGACTTCTGACTTATACCTGCAAGAAAGGCTGTTTTCAGCTCCTCGTCGGTATATCCGAGCTTATGCATATGATCGGTCAACGCTCCGAAGGATTCAGTGGCATAGCCCAGCCCAAAATGCTTAATGGTCGCACCGTCAAGTCCTCTCTGCGAAAGATACTGAAGGGCCTCGGGACTGTTTTTAAGATTGTTATGGAAAAATCTCGCCGCCTCGCGGTTCATTTCAAGAACTCTCGTTCTCCTCATGCCCTGATCGCGGTCGCGGTCGTCTTCAATAAGAGTGATACCCGCACGCTTAGCTAAAAATTCAAGGGCGTCGCGGTAATCGAGATTCTCCGCCTTCATTATGAAGGTTATAACATCACCGCCCGCGCCGCAACCGAAGCAATAGAAGCTCTGACTCGATTTATAAACGGTAAAGGAAGGTGATTTTTCGCTGTGAAAGGGGCACAGACCGTTGGTATTACTGCCCGCCCTCTTTAAATTTACGTATTGGGAGATAACGTCTTCTATATCGTTACGGTATTTAATTTCATCGATCTGCTGCTTTGATATCAAGCGTGTACCTCCTTTTTAAACTGTTCTGTTACTTACTGCCCCAGCTTTCCGGAACAAAAATCTCGTTAAACTTAGACACCGCATATCTGTCTGTCATACCCGATATATAGTCGCAGACCGCACGCTGTACCCCTTCCTCCTCAAGTGTGGGAAGATACTCAGAGGGAAGCTTCTCGGGATACTTACAGAAGTAATCGAACATCATGTGAAGCATCTCCTCTGCCTTGCCCTCCTCGCCCTTGGCTATCGGGTTCTTATACACCAGCTCAAAAAGGAGCTCGCGCAGATCCATGGTCGCCTTTTTAACGTCTATTTCCATAGTCACGGTATCGGTACCCGTGCTGGCTCTTATAATACTTGTAACCATAGTATTGATGCGATCGCTGTGATTATAACCGAGAACGCTGAGTATACTGTCGGGGATATCGCTCTCCTTCATAACTCCCGCTCTGCAGGCATCGTCAATATCATGGTTTATGTATGCTATTCTGTCAGAATACTGAACTATCTTACCCTCCAGGGTGCAGGGAGTCTCGCGCCATACGTGATTGACTATTCCGTCACGGACCTCAAAGGTAAGATTCAATTTTTCAAGCTTGTCCGCCACTCTAAGGCTCTGGGCATTGTGAGAAAAATTCTCGTCATAGCAACGCTGAAGAACTCTCTCACCTGCATGACCGAAGGGAGTATGACCGAGATCGTGTCCGAGACCTATAGCCTCGCAGAGATCCTCGTTTAAATTCAATGCTCTGGCTATGGTCCTCGCTATCTGAGTTACCTCAAGGGTATGGGTAAGCCTTGTTCTGTAGTGATCCGCCTCCGGGGACAGAAACACCTGTGTCTTGTACATCAGGCGGCGAAATGCCTTTGAATGTGTTATACGGTCGCGGTCGCGCTGAAACTCGGTACGCAGCGAGCAGGGCTCTATAAATATCTGTCTGCCCTTGCTTTTGTCAGAGCGTGCGGCATAGGGTGAGAGAACGCTTCTTTCTCTCTCACACAGCATTTCCCGAATCGTCATTTTCAGGTAAACCTCCGTTTTTCAGCACCTTAACTACCTCGAACTCATAGGGAAAGAAGGAATCCTCCTCTCCAAAGTCGTCAACTACGTGTATCATACCGTATGTGAGGTCTCTGGTGGCATAATATGTCTTTTTCTTTGAAAATCGGAGAGTATGGTATTCCCCGATGTACTTCACCTTTAACTGATCAAAATCGTCTGTATATTTCATAACATATATAATATACGATCAAAAAATCGAAAAACCTCTTTTTTATTTATATTTTTTAAAAATATTTTTGAGATGCCCCGTCATTTATAATCGAATCGGTTACCCGTTTTCACAGCGGTGATCCTTCCGCCCGTCATTTCCGAGAGCTTTTGACGGTAATCGTCAAATCTTATATCCTTTATGGCAAGCTTAAGGGTGATATCCGCACCGAAATCGGAGGAATCCACGATAATACCGAAGGTGGGAAAATCGTACTGAAGCTTCTGATAATCGGAATAGCCTACCTTTAATTCAAATTCGGTATACTGCTCGTAGGTGACTATCCTTGCCGCATCCACAGCTGCCTTTGCCGCCGCAGAATAGGCTCTTACAAGTCCGCCCGCACCCAAAAGTATCCCGCCGAAATATCTCGTTACGACGATCACGGCATCGGTAAATCCGCTTTTGCGTATAACGTCAAGGGTAGGAATACCCGCAGTTCCCTGAGGCTCGTTATCGTCAGAATATCTCTGTATATTATTCTCCTTAACCATATACGCATATACGTTATGAGTAGCCTGAGAATGCTTGCTTCTTATTTCATTTATAAACTCTATAGCCTCCGCCTCGGTGGTGACGTGCTTTGCATGTCCGATAAAACGGGATTTTCTTTCGATTATCTCCGCCTCTGCTCTTCCTGCAAGGGTGGTATATAGGGTTATCTTCTCTTCTGCGGGAGCTTCATTCTTCGTTTTTTTCATTATCCTGTCTCCTTTGCAGATATTTAGCCATCATGCCCTTGGTCTTTTGGTCTACCGTAGCACTTACCACGATATATCCCTCACCGTATTCAACGTCGTGAACGGTAGCGTATTTATATAAAGCATTGAGATTTCCCTGCTCGGAATAAGGAATGACAAATATCTCCTTGCTCTTGCCTCCGTTACACATTGCACAGAGGGTACCGAGCATCTCATTCACACCGACACCCGTTTTTGCGCTGATATAAGCAACGCTTGAGGTGGGAATACGGCTGGATGCTCCGTAGAATGAGGGATCTGCATCATCGCATTTATTGTAAACGTAGAGAATGGGCTTCGCCGATGCGCCGAGATCGAAAAGGAGCTTCTGTGTTACCTCAAGTTGCTCGTCACAGCGCGGATCGGAGGAATCCACCAGAACCATTATAACGTCGGCGTATTTCACCTCGTCAAGGGTGGAACGGAAGGCACGTATCAGATGATGGGGAAGGTTTCTGATAAATCCTACCGTATCGGTCAGAAGTATCTCGGTATTGTCGGGAAGGGTGAACTTTCTGGTAGTGGGATCAAGAGTCGCAAAAAGCTTATCCTCGGCTAAGATACCCGCACCTGTAAGATAATTTAAAAGTGTGGATTTACCCGCATTGGTATAACCTGCAATAGCTACCTTACAGATACCCGATTTTTCTCTTGCCTTACGCTGGGTGACACGGTTTTCATCCATCTCACGGAGCTGAGCCTCGAGAGCGGATATCCTTCTCATAAGGTGGCGTCGGTCTGTTTCAAGCTTTGATTCACCGGGTCCTCTGGTACCTATACCGCCGCCCAATCGGGAAAGAGCCTCACCCTTACCGATAAGTCTGGGTATGGTATAACGAAGCTGTGCCAGTTCTACCTGTAATTTACCCTCTCCGCTCTGTGCGTGAAGGGCAAAAATGTCAAGAATAAGCATGCTTCTGTCGATAACCCTCACCTCTGCCTCGATATCCTCCTCAAGATTTCGTATCTGAGAGGGAGAAAGCTCGGTGTCGAAAACAACAAGCTCTATTTCATTGTTCTCGCAAAGTGCGGAAAGCTCCTTCACCTTGCCCTGTCCGATATAGGTGCGAACGTCGGGAGTGCTCTTGTTCTGAACAAGGCGGAATACCGCCTCACCGCCCGCAATCTCAACAAGACGTTCAAGCTCATCAAAGGAGGCCTCTATCTCCTCATCATCGTCATATCTGGTATTTATCGCCACGAGGGCGCATCTTGTTATCTTTTCTTCGTTTAATAATTTCTGCATATTATTACCCTAAACAAAATAGGTGAGAAACGCGTATGCATTTCCCACCCTCTTTGTAAAAAACAAATTATTTTGCTGCCTCAAGACGCTTCTTGAACTTATCAACACGTCCGCCGGCATCTACGAACTTCTGCTTACCGGTAAAGAACGGATGGCACTTGGAGCAAATTTCAACACGGAGATCGCCCTTGGTGGACTTAGTGTTAATTACATTGCCGCATGCACAGGTAATTGTGCAATCTTTATATTCCGGATGAATTCCCTGCTTCATTCCTGACACTCCTTTACAATAGTTTTTTTCACAAGTGATAGTATTATAGCACAAAGCTTTTATATTTGCAAGAGTTTTTTAAAAATTTTTTCTTTTTTATAATTTATTAAAATTTATCGTAAAATTGCTTTACATTTTGTAATAAAGATGATATAATACAAATAGGTCTTTAATACAGTACAGAGATGCTGACAAGGCGCAAATACCGAAATACTGTCGTCACGCATTTTTGTATGACGGATTTTTTATTTTCGGAGGAAAAAATGAGCAATATCGAAGAAAAGATCGTCCTCGACGAGCAGGCAATAAACAGAGCTCTTACAAGAATATCTCACGAAATTATCGAAAAAAACAGTGATACGGGTGAGATATGCCTTATCGGTATACAGAGAAGAGGTGTACCTATAGCAAAACAGATAGGCGAATGCATCTCCAAGTTTTCGGACATAAAGGTTCATATAGGCGAGCTCGATATCACAAAGCACCGCGACGACCTTGATGAAAGCATCGCGATCTCCTTGGCAAGCGAGACTGTAATAGACTTCCCTATCCATAATAAGATAGTAGTTCTGGTAGATGACGTTATATTCACCGGCAGAACGGTGCGCGCCGCAATGGATGCCCTTATAACCCTCGGCAGACCCTCATGTATCCAGTTAGCCGTGCTTATCGACAGAGGGCACCGTGAGCTTCCGATCCGCGGTGACTACGTGGGAAAGAATATCCCCACCTCCCGCAGCGAGCGTATTAAGGTGAACCTCCCCGAGATAGACGGCAAAAAGAATGTTGCTATAATCAAAATATAATTTAAGGAGCTTTCACAGCTCCTTATTTTTTCTTTGCCAGCGGATTATGCTTCATGGCATCCTCCATGCCCTTATCGCTGACGTGAGTATATATCTGGGTGGTGTTAAGCTGCTCATGACCTAAGATATCCTTAAGCACCCTTACGTCCACCTTTCCTGTCTGATACATAAGGGTGGCGGCTGTATGACGAAGCTTATGCACAGAATAATTACGGTTACCCAGTCCCGCCATATCGAGATATTTATAGACTATCTTCTGAACCATCTGATTACTGATACGGCGGTGGTTACGGCTGATAAAGAGGGCGTTCTTCTCCTTTATTTCACCGTATCTTCCTCTGACGGCAATATATTTTCTGATAGAATCGGCACAGGCATCGTTTAAATATACTATCCTCTCCTTATTTCCCTTACCGATAACACGAAGGGATCGAAGCTCGGAATCTATATCGGGAAGCGAAATGCCCGTAAGCTCGGACAGACGCATTCCGCAGTTAAGAAAGAGGGTTATAATACAGTAATCTCTTTCTCTGTACGGATTTTCGGTATCGTTCTGCACCGCCTCAAGAAGGTCTATCGACTCATCAAGCGAAAGGAACTTAGGCAGACTCTGAGATTTCTTGGGAGCCTCTATATCTATTGCGGGATTCTCCTTAAGCGAGCGTTTGACGGTGACAAGATATTTAAAAAATCCCTTCAAAGAAGAAAGCTTTCTCGAACGGGTAACGGCAGAGTTGTGCCTGTCCTTAGCCGTATAACCAAGGTATCGAAGGATATCCTCTGCGGTGATAGTGGCTATATCACAGACCGTGATCTTACTTATATCGGCATCGGCAAGATTCTCTTCGCTCGGCTCTCTTCCCTCCCAAGTTACTGTCATATATCTGAAAAAGGTAAGAAGATCGTGCTCATATTCGGATACGGTCTTCTCCGAACGGTTCTTTATCGTACGGCAATAGGTAGTATATTGATCCACCGCTTCAGGCATTTTGGGCATTACTGCACCCCCCATAATAAAATTAACATTTTGTGCTTGTAATATCGTTATATCTTATGTAGAATATATTATATCATTTATTTATAAAAAGGAAAAGATAATGGGTAAATTTTTAAAGGAACATTCGTACGACATTTTTAAGATGATGATGTACCAGTTCATGATGGCGGCAATAAGCGTCGTTATGTCTATGGCAACTCATACCAACGATAAGCTCTATCTCGCCACCAGCATCATCTACACCATTGTATATATCGTTATTCTCTACCTCATGACCTACGAATTAGGTGCCAAGGATAAGCCTGCTGTCGTAGGCGGCAGAGCGGAGCTTAAGCCTCTCAAGGGCTTCTGGCTTTCACTTACCGCGAATGCAGTAAACATCCTTTGCGCTCTCATGATCGTAATATTCTCCTTCTTCCTCGTTTATCAGCAGCCTGCCAAGGTAATCGATGACAACGGTAAGGAAATGGAGGTATATATATCCGAAGCCGAAAACAAGATCTCAAAGGATCCCGTTACTCTCTATTCGGTAAGCGGCTCGGATGTCAGAACCGATATCGACGGAGACTACAAATATCCTTCCGAGGTAATGGGTAACAATTCAAAGAAAACTGCCGTTTTTGACGAGAACAAAAACGAGCTTGAGCTCTACACCAAAAACGGTGAGCAGCTCTCCACCAAGCAGAGTGCCGTTGAAAATTGGGCGACCAATCTCTACGGTATTCCCTATATCATCGCAACCTTCTTCCAGCTCTTCTATGCGGGAATAAGAAATATCATCTTCAACGATTCGATATATTTCTTCCTCTTTACCCCCATCCTGCCGATATTCTTCTCAAGCTTAGGCTATTATTTCGGTGTAAAGGGTAAGAGACTCTTCAGCTTCCTTCCCGAAAGAAAGAGCAAGCCCCCGAAATACAGATAAGTCATATTCACCTGCCGAAAACATATATATGATACCAACGATGTATTCTGCAGGTGATTTTTTGTTAAGAAAACGAAATAATGTTATAGAACCGTTGCTTTTATCCTTAAAATTCTTTCTCTTTTCAATAATTCTCATACTCATAGCAATGATCCTATGGGAGCTTATGAACAGAGACGGCACGGAAAATGAAATAAGGGTACATAGCACCTTCTCTGCCGAGGAAACGGTCATCGTAATAGATGCGGGACACGGTGGTGAGGACGGAGGAGCCGTAGGTATAAACAGCTGCATCGAAAAGGATATCAATTTAAAGATAGCTCTTTCACTCTACGAGCTTCTTAAAATGTCGGATATACCTGCTGTCCTTACCCGTGACAGCGATATAATGCTATCTGACAACGCCGCCGTGGGACATAAAAAGCTTCAGGATCTAAAGAACAGACTTGAGATATCCGAAAGCCTCGATAATTCCCTGTTGGTAAGCATACACATGAACTCCTACCCCGTCGAAAAATACAGCGGAGCCCAGGTATACTATTCCAAGGGAAACGAAAAGAGCAAACAAGCAGCGGAAATGATCAGAGAATCCTTTGAGGAGCTTATATCCAAGGATAATACAAGGCTCTCAAAGGAGGCAAGCTCCGCCATATATCTTCTTCATAATGCCACCAAGCCCTCGGTGCTTGTGGAATGCGGATTTATCTCAAACAGAGCCGAAGCAGAGCTTCTCTGCAGTGAGAATTATCAAAACAAGGTCTCTCTTACACTTTATACGGCAATTCTGAAATATATATCATCACAAAGGATATGAAAAATGAAGGAAAAGACAGTTTTTGTATGCAGTGAATGCGGTTACCGCGCACCACAATGGACGGGTAAATGCCGTCAGTGCGGAAAATGGAATACCATGGAGGAGCAGGAGATCGTCTCCGAGACTCCCGCCAAAAAGGCAACCAGACATTCTGTCAGCAATATATACGATTCCGAGCCTACCCTTTTAAAGGAGCTGGAGCTGCCCAACTATATACGCAGTAAGAGCGGTATAGGAGAGCTCGACAGAGTTCTCGGCGGCGGCTTGGTCAACGGCTCTGCCGTTCTTATCTCGGGTGAACCGGGTATCGGTAAATCCACCCTGCTCATGCAGATATCGGGCAAGCTCTGTCCCGAAAACAAGGTTTTGTACGTTTCGGGAGAGGAATCGGGAAGCCAGCTTAAGCTCAGAGCCAAGAGACTCGGTGTATCCCCCGACAATCTCTATATACTTATCGAAACAAATATAGATAAGATACTAAGCCACGTTGATAAGATAAAGCCTGATATCATTATCGTCGACTCTGTTCAGACCATCTACGATGACAGAGTTTCTTCCTCTGCGGGAAGCATCACTCAGGTTCGTGAGACCTCCGCACGCTTTATCATCAAGGCTAAGAACGAGGGTATATCGATAATTCTCGTAAGCCACGTCAACAAGGAGGGTATGATCGCGGGTCCTAAGGTTTTGGAGCACGCTGTGGATGCCGTACTATACTTTGAGGGTGAAAAGAGAAACTCCTACCGTATTATAAGAGCCATTAAGAACCGTTTCGGCTCTACAAACGAGATCGGTGTATTCGAAATGAACGAGAACGGTCTCGAGGAGGTACCTAACCCCTCCGAGGCCCTTCTTGCAGGCAGACCCAAGGGAGTTTCGGGCAGCTGTGCCGTATGCCTTATGGAGGGAAGCCGACCCATAATCGCCGAAGTTCAGGCACTGGGTGTACAGAGTGTGTTCCCCTCCCCCAAGCGATCCTCCAACGGTATCGACCATAACAGAATGTATATGCTCTTGGCTGTGTTGGAAAAACGTCTGGGACTCAGATTATCTCAGAGCGACCTCTACTTAAACGTAGTAGGAGGTCTGCGTATCGAAGAGCCTGCAGCGGATATGGCGGTAGCCCTTGCACTTATATCCTCCATGAAGGACAAGCCCGTCCCCGAAAACGTTATCGCTATCGGTGAGATAGGTCTTGCAGGAGAGTGCCGTGCAGTACCTAATATAGATCAGAGAATATGCGAGGCTGTACGTCTCGGCTTTGATACCATCATTATTCCTAAAAGAAATTATACAAAGAAGATCGACTGTGAAAACGGCATCAAGATAATACCCGTGTCGAGTATTTTTTCCGTCCTGATGCCGCCCAATTCATTATTCGATTAACTCTCGGCAACATCTCCGGATGCTTCCTCAGAGGCCTTCGGAGATTCTTGTGTTACCTCATCTTCGTCGTCAGAGCTCTCGGTTATATCTAATTTACCGTGCTTATTACCCTTGTATTCATTGACGTTTCTCATTCGTCCTTTGGCGATAAGACGCTTGTCTACCATCTCAAAGAACATTGCATAGAGAACCGAGAATATAGGTACACCGATAAACATACCCGTAATACCCAAAAGTCCTGTCATAAGTATGATAGCTATCATTACACCGAGAGCACTCAGATTTGTATTGATACCGAGTATCTTCGGACCGATAACGTTGCCGTCAAGCTGTTGGATAATAAGTATTATCAAAAGGAACCATAAAGCCTTCACAGGGTCTGCGATAAAGATTATAAATGCACCGGGTATAGCACCGATGAAGGGTCCAAAGAACGGAATAATATTCGTAACACCTACTATTACCGCTACAAGAGGATAATAGGGCATCCTGAATATCATCAGCACGAAAAATGTAAGAACACCTATAATTATAGAGTCGATTATCTTACCTACAAAGAAGCCCTCGAAATTACGCTTGGTCATAGATCCCACACGGAGAATCCTGCCGACCTTCTTTTTACTGAAGAAGGCATAGAGGATCTTTTTCCATACCGCAAAAAGTCTTTCCTTGGAATAAAGGAAATAGATTGAGAAGATTATTCCGATAAGAGCATTCTTCAATTCGGTCACAATACTGCCTACAAAGGAAAAGATATCGGGAGTTATACCTAACACCCAATTATAGGCATCAGAGAGGGATGAGCTAAGATTTGCTACCATCTCCTCGGAATTTATAAAGGAAACGATCCATTTCGGAAGCTTACTGTCCTTGCCGAAGGTATGTGTTATCCATGCCTGAAGCTCCTTTATATAATCGCCGAATTTAGAGACAAGGTCCTTATAGCTCTCAATAAGCTGAGGCACCAACACGTATATAAAAAGTCCGATAAGGGTAAAAACAACAAGGAATGCCAAAATCAGAGCGACAGAACGTTTAAACTTAAAGACCTTCCCGTCGGCCTTCCAGAATTTAAACACCTTGTTTTCAAAAAATCTCATTATCGGATTAACAAGAAATGCTATGACAAAGCCGTAAATAAGCGGATTGAATATCGTAAAGAAACCGAATATCTTATCCTTCGAATCTCCTATATTCAGCATTATTGATGCAAGCAACATTGAAATAAATATAACTATACAGCAATATGCCGCTATGGTCGTATATTTCTTGTTCCAGTTTATCTTCATGTCTTATACCCTTCTAATATGTATTCATATTAATTTTATACCAAAAAGCTTTACGTGTCAACACCTTTACAGGTCAATTATATAAAATTTCAGCAAAGAATTAGCTAAGGAGCATACCTTTCATGAAAAAGACAGAAGTCAAAGCAAATGCCAAAATCAATCTGTTTCTTGAGATAACCGGAAGACGTGAAAACGGATATCACGATATCTCCACCGTCATGCACGAGATATCTCTTCATGATACAGTTACCGTTGAAAGAACCGAGAAGGACTGTATTACTATAACATCCGACTCAAAAGCAATGCCTACAGATAAGCGTAATATCGCTTACAAATGTGCCGAAGCCTTTTTTGAACAGCTCGGTTCATCCTTTGGTATAAATATCCATATAGAAAAACGTATTCCCATGGAGGCAGGTCTTGCGGGAGGCTCAGCGGACGGTGCTGCGGTCTTAAAGGGATTGAACGAGCTCTGTTCCTTCCCTTTCACCGAGGAAAAGCTATGTGAGATCGGTAAGAGTATCGGCGCAGATATTCCCTTCTGCGTAATGGGCGGAGCTATGCTCTGTGAGGGTATCGGCGAGATCATGACCCCCTGCCAAACACTTCCCGAGTGTGTAATTCTCATCGCTAAGGGCAGCGCGGGCGTATCCACAAAACAGGCGTACGCTAATCTCGATGCCATGACCGACAGAATAATTCGCGATAATAACATGCCGGATCTGCTCAAAAATGGGGATATACATTCTATCTGCAGCTCTATGTATAACTGCTTTGAGCCTCTTGTTCCGTCAGTCGAGGCAATAAAGGATATCATGAAAAAGGCGGGCGCATTAAACGCTAAGATGAGCGGAAGCGGAAGCGCAGTATTCGGCATCTTTACGGATAGCTCAAAGGCACAAAATGCCTTGAAGGAGCTTAAAGAAAAAGGGTATTTTGCCGCTATATGCTAAACCCGGGGAGCCACCGATCGGTGGCTCTTTTGATTCTCAATTTCCAACTCTCCGCGCCTTCTTCTCTCACGGTAAACAGCACCTGTTTTTAAAAACTCATCCTCTGTGAGCATCACGTTATCAAATTCGCCGTAAGGCGACTTGTCGGCGCTTTTTTTCTCGCGCGCGTGAGAAAGAGAGAGACTCTTATCTTCTTTTTCCTTACCTATACTAACCTCACCTATACTATCCTTACCTAACCTAACCTGAGTATCCGTTTTGTATCCATCCTGTATACAGTCTGTATCCACGGTCTTTTCGGTAATAAAATACGCACCGTACGAATCTACGCCAAGCATTGATTTTTCTTCCTTGTAGACAGTTTCCTTGTATCTGTCCTTCTGTATCGAATTGTGTGTTCTCCAATGCTTTATAACCACTATACCACTGTCAAAGGATATAAGATATTCCTTTTCGATCAAGGCTTTAAGATCCTCCTCGTCAGCACCGGTAATACGGCATACAAAACAAGGGTTATCGACAAAGCCGTCGTCATCCGCATTAAAGCAGAGATGGATATAGAGAAGCTGTGCTTGGGCGGACAGCTTGAAATACCTGTCAGTATAAAAGAAAGACTTTTTGAACATTCTGCGTTCTGCCATGATTTTTCCTTTCGTTTTTTCAATTTGTATTATTATTATGTCTTAATTATATCACGGCAAAATTTATTGCGGTAGGGTACCCTTTGAAAAAAACTACA
This sequence comes from Oscillospiraceae bacterium, assembly GCA_015063855.1. Classification (GTDB taxonomy): domain Bacteria; phylum Bacillota; class Clostridia; order Oscillospirales; family CAG-272; genus RGIG7300. Next base: position 892 of record SVTI01000022.1, on the reverse strand, counting down.
GGCAGAGCAAACCTGCCTGTATTTATTTGTTATTCATTCGTTGTTATCTTCGGTCTCGGAAGGGTTTCACCCTTCAGCGGGTAGCACCCGCGGGCAAGAATCGGGCTTGGAAGGGCTTTGCCCTTCACCCTGCTCTTCGGGCTTGGAAGGGTTTCACCCTTCACCCATATGCTTCGGGCTTGGAGTTTAATTGTGTTTGATGTTCAATGCCCGAAATAAGCTAAGCGATAAATTATAGTTTGGCGGTGAGTTTAGTATAACGAAATATAAAACATTGAATGAAAAGATTGCTGAAACCAAAGCGCCCCTTGCCTAAAGGGGAGAGGGCCACGGAGTGGCGAGGGGATATAAATAACGAACAGTTATAAATTATCGCTATTTAAAGAGTATCCCTCCACCGCTTACCGACACAAAACAATAAATTGTTCTGTGTCTGCGGTCCCCCTCCCTTTAGGCAAGGGAGGCTCGGGTCAGTGCAAATTTATCGTTCATTTTAAGACATAACATCACAGCAAACTGCTCGATAAACTGTAATTTATTAATGTGTTCGCACTTACGTGTAGCCTTCCCCAGCGGGGAAGGCTATACGTAAACAGTAAACTGTTCGCCAAACTGTAATTTGTCGGTAAGTTTACTGTAACAGTACATCTTTCGCAAACGAAGGACGGGGGCCCTGCCTTCTCTAGCAAGAGAAGGGGGACCGTCGCAACGGTGGATGAGTAGAGCATCATTATAATTAAAGCTTATTTAATGCAATCAAACTCTACCTGAAACTTTAAGTTTGATTAAAGTAAGCCGTTCTACGGATAGTTAGCCAAAATGGCGATCTACTCATCCGTCATTGTCAGGGCTAAATGATAATTTTTTGTTTGCTGAAATTCACCTGACAATG
>SVTI01000116.1 GCA_015063855.1 Oscillospiraceae bacterium | reverse complement strand
ATCCTTTACCCGGAACAGAAAATATAAGTCCTCTCGTATCAAGCTCGGAAAAAGCCTTTTGTATAGTGTTAGGGTTGACAGAAAGCATTACCGATAGATTGCGTACCGAGGGTATCTTATCTCCCGCCTTTAATATTCCCTTGGAAATAAAATCCTCGGTCTGCTTTATTATCTGTTCATATACAGGTGTTCTTGACAGTACGTCTAATGAATACATTTATACCTCCATAAGTGTACTATGTATGATAGTACACTTAATATATCATATAAATTTTGATTTGTCAATAGGTAAAAATAAAACAGGACTGATTTTTCAGTCCTGAATTAAAAACTTTTTTCTTGTGGCTTCGCCACCTCTCAGATGTCTTTCAGCTTTATTCTTTTCCAGAAGAAGCTTGACCTCATCGTAGAGGGATTTGTTGGTTATTTTTAATTTTTCGGTTATATCCTTATGTACGGTAGACTTGCTGATACCGAAATATGCGGCACAGCTTCTTACCGTAGCATTATGATTTGTCATATATTTTGCTAATATTTCACATCTTCGTTCTGTGTCGAATTCAAACATATAATGCACCGACCTTGTTATTAGTTGTTACATTATATGCTTATATTCCGATTAATATTATAGCAGTGCGCTAATAATATTTGAATTATGAGATATTGGATCTACAGGGATAATCTTACCTGTCAGATCTTCGTCACAAATAACGGCATATTCGATATAATTGTCGCTGTGGCCGTAATTTATACCGTTCTTATAGCTCTCAAAAAGAACAGAAACACGCTTTCTCTTAAGTTCTTGGTCAAGTAGATCGGATTTAATCTCACTTTGCATTATATCAAGAATAGCACATCGTTCGTTTTTTATATTGTCGGAGATTTGGTCGGGCATTTCGGCCGCCAATGTTTCGGGGCGTACTGAATATGGAAAAATATGAGCATGCAAAAATCGGTTTCTTTTAAGGAAAGATCTTGTTTCTTCAAATTCCTCTTCGCTCTCACCCGGGAAGCCTACGATTATGTCGCAGGTAAGCTGTAAATTTTTGAAATATTTATTGAGATATGAAATACTTTCCTCAAGTCTCGAAATACTGTATTTTCTTCTCATACGGTTAAGGACGGTGGTACATCCACTCTGTACCGAAATGTGAAAATGAGGTGTCAGTTTTGTTACCTTTGATAGTGTATTTGCAAATTTGTCGGTAATCAGTGTCGGTTCAAGTGAACCGAGAGAGATACGCTCTATACCTTTTATTTTGTCAAGCTCAAGCAGAAGGGAAGGAAGATCGTATTCATATGCCGCTATTTCTATTCCGGTTAAAATGATTTCCTTTACTCCCTGTGATGCAAGGATATTGACTTCTTCGATTACGCTTTCATAAGGCTTTGAACGGATAGGTCCTCTGGCTCTCGGAATAACGCAATAAGCACATTTACCTCTGCATCCATCCTGAATCTTAATATATTCGCGGAATCGTTTGGGCTTTGTGAGTATACAATTTTCATATTCGGCATTATCGAAATTTACGTCGTTGATATCAGGCTTGATATCGTCCCTGATATAGGCTAACGTTTTTGTTATCTTATTCTTATTTCCTATTATTATATCTGTACAGCCGAGCCGCAATACCTCATTCGGATCTATCTGCGAAAAGCACCCCGTAACAACGATCTTGGCATCCTTGTTAGCCTTGTAAGCACGTCTGATCATCTGTCTTGATTTACGAACGCTTTCGGCTGTTACGGCACAGGTATTTATTATATAAATATCGCATTTTTCATTAAACTGAAGCTCACTATAGCCGAGATCGATCAGATTATCTGCAATTACACGGCTTTCGTACTGATTAACTCGGCATCCGAGGGTATATATACTGAAATTCATACTTTTCTCCTTGTGTGATAAATATATTTTATCATTAATTTTGTATAAAGTAAATAGTTTTTTATAACCACTTGAAAATTTGTCGAAAATAGAGTATAATATTATTATCAATAATAAAAGGAGACTTTTTTAAAATGAGTACTTTACACGTTGTAGACCATCCCCTTGTTACCCACAAGCTTACAATGATGAGAAATAAGAAGACAGGTACAAGAGAATTCAGAACTCTTCTGAACGAGATATCACTTCTCATGGGTTATGAGCTTACCCGTGACCTTCCTTTAAACGACGTAGAGATAGAAACACCCCTTTGTAAAATGACAGGTCATTATATCGACGGTAAGAAGCTTGCTATTGTTCCGGTACTTCGTGCCGGCTTAGGCATGGTCGACGGTCTTCTTTCTCTTATTCCCGTTGCCAAGGTCGGACATATAGGTCTTTACCGCGATCCCGATACCCATGAGCCTGTAGAATACTACTGCAAGCTCCCCTATGATATTGAGCAGAGACTCGTTATCATCACCGACCCCATGCTTGCAACAGGCGGTAGTGCATCTGATGCAATAACTAAGATCAAGGAAAGAGGCTGTAACAATATTCGTCTTATGTGTCTTGTTGCGGCTCCCGAGGGTGTTGCAAAGGTTCAGGCCGATCATCCTGATGTAGACATCTATACTGCCGCTCTCGATGAGAAGCTTAACGATCACGCATATATCGTTCCCGGTCTCGGTGATGCAGGTGACAGAATCTTCGGCACTAAGTAAGTGAAAGAATTTATCATAAACAAAAACGATGCGGGACAAAGGCTTGACAAGTTTGTCGAGAAAGCAACTGTCAATATGCCTAAGTCCCTTATCTATAAGGCTATAAGAACAAAGAAGATCAAGGTCAACCGCAAGCGCTGTGAGGCAAATCAGATGCTGTGCGAGGGAGACGTGGTTCTTATGTTTATAGCTCCGGACTTCTTTGCTCCCGAAAATACCCAAGAGTATTTTATGACCCTTGTGCCGAAAATTGATATTGTTTATGAGGATGAAAATATGCTCCTTATAAACAAGCGTGTTGGTATGAGTTGCATTCCCGATGAGAGGGAAGAGAATGATACACTTATCAATCATATCAAGGCTTATCTTTACCGCAAGGGTGAATATAATCCCAACGAGGAAAGCTCCTTTGCTCCATCGCTTTGTAACCGTATCGACCGTAACACCTGCGGTATAGTTATTGCGGCAAAAAATGCAGAAACTCTACGCGACCTTAATCATAAGATCAAGCACAGACTCATTGATAAGAGGTATCTCTGTATAGTCCACGGCAGACCCGAAAAGAAGGAGGATACCTTAGGCGGTTATCTTATCAAGGACTCCAAAACCAATATGGTTAAGGTCTATGACAAGAAGCCGAATTTCGGTGATCCTAAAAGCATCAAGACTAAGTATAAGGTGCTTAAAACAAAGGGTGATTTATCACTTCTTGAGGTTGAGCTTCTCACCGGCAGAACCCACCAGATAAGAGCCCATATGGCTCATATCGGTCATCCATTACTCGGTGACGGTAAATACGGCATCAACCGTGATGATAAGAAGCTGGGTTATAAATATCAAGCTCTCTGCTCTTATCTCACTGTCATCAACGGCAAAGAATATAAGATCGATCCCGAATCTATATGGTTTGTTCAGGATTTTAATAAGAATTGATTTAAACCCACGGTTTGTTTTCGAGCCGTGGGTTTGTTGTTGATATAATGAGTTTTAAATTATAGTTTGCGGGTAGCACCCGCGGGCAAGAATCGAGCTTGAAATTTGATTAAATTTATTATTCAATGCCCGAAATAAAGTTAATTTCAAATTATAGTTTGGCGAACAGTTTACCGGAACGAAATGTCTTAAATAATGCGAAGAGCACTGTCAAAAAGCCTTCTCTAGCAAGAGAAGGTGGCATTGTCAGGTGAATTTCAGCAAACAAAAAATTATCATTTAGCCCTGACAAT
>SVTI01000021.1 GCA_015063855.1 Oscillospiraceae bacterium | reverse complement strand
TCACCTTCGATACCATGGGTGGTACAATGCCTGAAGGCGTTAAGACTGTTTACGGTATCGACTACATGGACAACTATAGAGAAGCTACCGGTATCGAGTATCCTATTCCTACATACGATGAGGGCGGCTACGTATTCGATTGCTGGTACTGGCCTGATTACAACTTCTGGCTCACACCCGGTGACTGGAACGGCGGTTACTTTGCAATCACATGGAGCATCACTCTTGAGGCTACATGGATGGAATGCCCCGGTCACGAGTGGACTGAATGGGTAATTGACGAGGCAGCAGGCGTTCAGACAAGAACATGTACAGTATGTAACCTCGTTGAAACTGAAGAGTACGTTCCTGCAGTTGAGCTCAACGTAACAGCTGATGCAAACGTAATTTCCGTTGTTGGTCTTACCTCCGACGTTAAGGACGTATTCATTTCTAAGGGCGCATGGGAAACCTATGCACAGATGAAGCCCAATAAGATTTACTGTATCACTCCTGCTCATAAGAGCGTTGTTGATGGTGCATTCGACTACACTGTAGCTGAAGATGGCACATACACAGTAATGGTTAGATTCACCGATGGCACAATGGAAGCACGTGTATTCGTAGTTGACTGTGTAGTTGAGTCTGATTCTGACCTCGTTGTTGACGGCAACAATGTTACCGTTAAGAACCTTGATAATCTCCTCGTTCTCCGTTACGTTAAGGGTGAGTATGCTACAAGCTATGAGATCAAGAGAGCTCCCGGCGTTGTAAACGTTCCTTACTATTCCAAGAAGATCGTTGACAACACCTTCACAGTAGATCTTGCTCCCGGTACTTACACATTCGTAACTCAGTTCCAGGATGGCAACTTCGTATACTACACCGTAGTTATCGAAGACGAAACTCCCGTAGTTCCCAAGGATTATAAGATTATCTTTGATCCCGCAGGTGGTGTAATGCCCGAAGGCGTAGCTCTCGAGTACGGCATCAACTACATGGAAAACTACAAGGAAGCTACCGGTATTGAATATCCTGTTCCTACCTACGAAGGTGGCGAATACACATTCGATTGCTGGTACTGGGCTGAATACAACTACTGGCTCACAGAGGGCGACTGGAACGGCGGCTGGTTCGCAGTTCAGCAGGATGTTCTTCTTGAGGCTATGTGGATGTAAGCTTTAAGTTTTTCAAACAATTTTAATCCATAAAGAGAAGCCCATCGGGAAACCGATGGGCTTTTTCAATTTATAGGAAATTACTACATTTCGTGTAAGTTGTTCGCACTGTAGAAACAGGCGAAATTCGGTGCGCCCGGCGGCGCTTTTTCAATTAACGTAAATGATGTATACTGTATAAGTTGACTTATTTATAAATCTATGCTAAAATAATACCAATAAATATTGAGGTGTTAAAATGAGTATCAGATTATATGAAAATGACAGTTATATAATGAATTTTACTGCGAAGGTTATTTCCTGTAAGGAAAACGGTGAGTATTATGACGTTGTTCTCGATAGAACAGCGTTCTTTCCCGAGGGTGGAGGACAGCAGGGTGATAATGGCTTTATAGATACTGTATGCATTGCGGATACACAGCTTGTTGACGGTGAAATAGTACACAAGGCGATGGACTCATTGGAGGTCGGCGCAGAGGTTGAATGCTTTATTGACTGGGATTCTCGTTACGACAGAATGCAAAACCACACCGGTGAACATATTTTATCCGGGCTTATTCACGATATGTACGGTTATAATAACGTCGGCTTCCATATGAATGACGATGAGCTTACCTTTGATGTTGACGGCAAGCTTACTGAGGAGGACATATATATAATCGAGCTTACTGCAAATAAGGTGATAGATGATAATCATCCCGTGACGATCATTTATCCCGAAGGTGATGAATTAGCCGCACTTGATTACAGAAGTAAATTAGACCTTAACGAAGGTGTCCGTATTGTAAATATTGAGGACGTTGATCTTTGTGCCTGCTGCGCTCCTCACGTTGCTTCAACCGCAGAGGTAGGTCTTATAAAGATAACCCGTTTCTACAGTAATAAGGGAGGCACACGTCTTCACGTTCTTTGCGGCGGACGTGCCCGCGGTGATTACGGTGTCCTTCACGAGCAGGTTACTTACGTGACTAACGCTGCATCCTCAAAGAGGTATGAGCTTAATCTCGTTTATGACAGATTACTTGCTGAAATTGCCGCCTTGAAGGAAGAGCATCGTAATTTCAAAGCAAGCGTTATAAACGAAAAGATTGAGGATATGGGAGAGGGAAGAAGCGTATACGTATACTTTGTTCATGACTTTAATTTTGATGATCTCGTAAAGCTCTGTGATGCTTCATGCAAAAGATATACAGATGTTATGAGCTGTGTGTTCTGCGGCGATGATGAAAATGGCTATAATTTTGTTATCGGCGGTTCAGGTTCAGCAGAGAAATTCCCCGAATTCCGTAAAGCATTTAATGCCCGAGGCGGCGGTCGAGATATGTATCAGGGTAAGGTTCAGGGAGAAAAGGATAAGTTTGTTGAATTCTTTAATAATTGAGTAAGCGAATATCACCGGATCGAGAAATTTCAATATATTAAAAAAGAAGTGTGATACATAATACACACTTCTTTTTTGATTAATAATTATTGTTTATAATATGAAAGGAAGTCATCCAGCTTAGTCATAGCATCCTCAAGAACCTCAACTCTGGGAAGATAAACGACTCTGAAATGGTCAGGCTCAGGCCAATTGAAGCCTCTGCCGTTTATGAGAAGCAGCTTCTTATCTCTTAAAAGATCAAGAGCGAATTTCTCGTCATCAACGATATTAAAGCGCTTGGTATCGATCTTGGGAAAGATATAGAATGCAGCTTTGGGCTTAACAGCGCTTATTCCGGGAATACTATTTAATGCTTTATAAACGTAATCTCTCTGCTCGTAAACTCTTCCTCCGGGTACTATATAGTTTTTAACGCTCTGATAGCCTCCGAGAGCGGTCTGTACGATAGACTGTGCAGGAACGTTGGAGCAAAGACGCATATTTGTAAGCATGTTAATACCCTGAATATAGTCTTTAGCAAGTTTTTTGTTACCGCTTAATATCATCCAGCCTATTCTGAAGCCGGCAATCATATGAGACTTGGAAAGACCGCTATAAGTTACACAGAAGAGGTCGGGCGCAAGAGATGCGATGGAAACATGCTCCTCGTCATCCATTACAAGACGGTCATAGATCTCATCGGAAAAGATTATAAGCTGATTTTCTCTTGCGATCTCAACTATCTGTTCAAGAATTTCCTTAGGATATAATGCTCCTGTAGGGTTGTTAGGGTTAATTATAACGATCGCCTTAGTGTTTGCATTAACCTTTTTTCTGATATCGTTAATATCCGGGTACCACTCTGAGCTTTCGTCACAAATATAGTGAACAGCCTTACCGCCTGCTAAGGTTACGCATGCGGTCCAGAGAGGATAGTCGGGGGAGGGAATGAGCACTTCGTCTCCCGAGTCAAGAAGAGCGGACATACAGAGGTTAATAAGCTCGCTGACACCATTGCCAGTATAAACATCATCAATGGTTACGTTGGGTATATTCTTAAGCTGTGCATACTGCATTATAGCCTTTCTTGCTGAAAAAAGACCCTTGGAATCGGAATATCCCTCACATTCGGTGAGCTGTCGGCGCATATCATATATGACCTCATCGGGTGTTCTAAAGCCGAAGGGAGCAGGATTTCCTATATTGAGCTTTAAAACCTGAGTTCCTTCGCTTTCCATTCTTGCTGCTTCTTCAACTACAGGTCCACGAACATCATATAATACGTTGTTTAATTTATCTGATTTCTTAAAGCTTCTCATTTCTATATTACTACCTTTCCTGATGTCGGTTTTGTTTTCTCCGCTGAGCCACTCAGCGTCAGCTCCTAAAGCTTCGGCTAAAAATCGGAGCATATCCTTTCTCGGCGCCGATTTACCCGAAACGTACTGAGAGATCTGACTTTTACCTAATTTTATGCCTTTCTGCTCGGCTAAATGAATCAGATCTATCTGTTTTATGCCTCTTTCTTTCAATAATGAACTGAATCTTTGCGAAAAAATTGAACTTTTCATCGTTTTACTCCAATTTTTCAATCATTTGAATATATTATACTACCGAATTATATATTTTTCAAGAGTTTGTTTCTAAAATTCACATTGAGTTCAATTTGTTTTGAAAAAAGTTCAAGATATGATAAAATCACCCGTTGAAAAACGGGTGATCGTTACTTAGAAATTAAAATAATTTTTGGTGTTATTGTAGCAAATGTTTTCGATGAGGTTAGCGAGAGTCTTTTCATCATTGGGATATCTGCCGCTTTCTGCCCATGAACCGACAAGGTCGCAGAGAATACGGCGGAAGTATTCGTGGCGGGTATAAGAAAGGAAGCTTCTGCTGTCTGTAAGCATGCCCAAGAATCTTCCGAATGCCGAAAGATTTGCCAGTGAGATCATCTGCTCACGCATGCCGCTTTCATTATCATTGAACCACCATGCAGAGCCCTGCATTATCTTGGGCATACCGTTATAGGAGGTCTGGAATGCTCCGAGGAGAGCACCTATAGCCGCATTGTCCGAGGGGTTTATAGAGTATAGGATCGTTTTGGGGATGCCGCCGTCGCTTTCCATTGCAGAAAGGAGCTTTGCGAGCTCTGCTATACCGGTATCAGCACCGATAACATCAAAGCCCGTATCTCTGCCGAGCTCTTTAAACATAACCGCGTTTACGTTGCGAAGAACTCCGAAATGGAGCTGCATTATCCATCCGCGCTCTCTGTATTCCATGGCGAAGAAGCGGTTGAGATCGGTTTTATAGATTGCTTCCTCTTCTGCTGTTATGTCTTTGCCGTCGTATGTAAATGCCTTGAGGAAGATATCTTCAACATCCTTGCGGCATTTAGCTTCTGCATAAAGGCAACGTGTATCAATACCGTGATCGGCTGTACAGCAACCAACAGAGGTAAAGTAGTCAAGGCGCTGTCTGTATGCTTCTTTTAAAGAATTAAGGTCTGTGATCTTAACGCCGGAAACTTCGGAAAGCGAATTGATATAATCACGGAAGCCCTTTCTTTCGCAGTTAAGACCCGTATCGGGACGAAAAGCAGGAAGAACCTTTGTATCAAAACTCTTATCCTCGGCTATGCGCTTATGATATTCAAGAGTGGATATAGGATCGTCTGTGGTGCAGAGAGCGACAACATTTGATTTTTTTATGATATCGCGCACACTCATATTACCTTCAGACAATTTGTCCGAGGTTATCTTCCAGATCTTCTCCGCGTTCTCCTCGCAGAGAATAAGATCGCAATTGAAATATCTCTTTAATTCAAGATGGGACCAATGGTACATCGGGTTACCGATAAGGTCGGGCATAATAGTTGCAAATGCTTTGAACTTTTCAAAATCGGAAGCGTTACCCGTAATAAATTTTTCCTCAACACCGCATGAGCGCATTGCTCTCCACTTATAGTGATCTCCGTAGAGCCAAAGTTGAGTTATATTTGTAAATACCGCGTTTTCGGCGATTTCCTTAGGATCTATATGGCAATGATAGTCTATTATAGGTAGCTTTGCCGCAACGTTATGATAGAGGTTTTTTGCGGTTTCATTTGATAAAATGAAATCCTTATCCATGAAATTTGTCATTTTATTTCTTCCTTTGTATGAGATATCTATATTGTATCATAAAACTTTCTCAATCTCAATATTTTTATCAAAAAATATTTGCAATAGAATCGATTATATGATATAATAGCTTATCAGAATTGAGAGGTGAAATAATGGCATACCGAAGCGATCTTCACTGTCATTCACGCTTTTCCTTCGATTCGGAAAGCGAGCTTGACGACGTTATATTAACAGCCATCGATAAAGGTCTTGATGAGATAGCGATAACAGATCATTGTGATCTATATCAGTCCGAGCTGCTCTCACAGCTTGAATCTCCCTTCGAGCATGAGACTGTATACAGGCTTCTTTGTGAAAAGAGGGAAGAGTATAAGGAACGTATCAAGGTTACCGTAGGAATAGAGATCGGACAGGGTACGGAACGCCCCGAAACAGTAAAAAAGCTTCTTTCGGAGCATAAATACGATATGGTCATAGGCTCTCTTCACAGCCTCTACCGTATGCCTGATTTTTATCTTTTGGATTTCTCTAAGATTACGGGTAAACAGTGTGATCTGTTTATTGCTCAATATTTTTTCGAGATAGAAAAAATGGTGGATTGGGGTCAGTTTGATACCCTTGCTCACCTTACCTATCCGATACGCTATATCAAGGCCGGAGGACATAATGTTGATCTTAAAGGTCACCTGCCTCAGATCGAGAGGATCTTTACGAAGCTTATCAAAAAGGGAATAGCTCTTGAAATTAATTCCTCGGGCTACCGTCAGAACCTTGATTCTCCGCTTCCTTCTTATGATCTGCTTGAGATATATCATAAGTTGGGCGGTGAGCTTATAACCGTTGGAGGAGATGCCCACGACATCGACGATATAGCGAGATTTTTTGATATAGTTTACGATAATCTTCGCAGAATAGGGTTTAAATATGTTTGCAGCTTTACAGAGCGTAAAATGCAGTTAAAGGAGATTTAATGTTATGAAAAAAATAAGATTTGTTTCGATACTTATGGCAATGCTCCTCCTTTTGAGTGCTTGCAGTGAAACAAAGGATACCGAAAAGAAAGCTGATGACACTACAGCTGCAGTAAGCGAGGAAGTAATTACGACTCCCGATTCTGTTAAGGTCGACGGCTCGGTTAGTATTGCCGATATGGAGGGTTTATATAAGACTCAGGGCAGAACTATAATGTATGATGAGGGTTTGGGTCTCTTATCTACAGCAGATGCCTTTGAGTTCAATGCAAACTGTGAGGGTGATGTAGCTGTTACGGTTTTTGTCGAGCCTGCCAAGCTTCCGAAGGATTCAAGAGAAGCTCCTGAAGACTATACCGGTGCAGACTGTTATTTTACCGCTTACATAGACGATGTGAGGAGTGAAACACGCTTTAACGTGAAGGAAGGCGAAACAGAGCTTGTTATTGCCGAAGGTCTTGAAAAGGGTGAACATAATTTCAGACTCGTACGTCAGAATGAGTGGGAGCATGCAAGAGCTTACGTTAAGTCGGTATCACTTAAGGGCGAGATTACAGAGGCTCCCGAGGATAAGGAGCTTTATATAGAATTTATAGGTGATTCTATTGCTACAGGTTTCGGTAATCTTCCCGAAATTGAGCATGAATCGGATTGGGGAGGCCATCCTGTATGGCAGGACGGAACTCAGGCATTTGCCTATATGACAGCCGAGGAGCTTGATGCAGACTACAGCATAGTTGCGATTGAGGGTATCGGTGCATCCTGCGGTTACTGGAATTTTACTATGAATGAGATCTATGACAGCTATCCAGAGGTAACCTCAGAGGATTATAAATACACGCCCGAGCGTACAGCCGATATAGTAGTTATAGAGCTTCTCTCAAATGACGGTGCAAACTGGCGCGATGCGGGACTTACGCTTGAGGATATATTTACAAAGGGAATCGAGCTTGCCGAAATGGCAAAGGAGGCAAATCCAAATGCCAAGATAATATTCTCTCCGGGTGCATATTATAAGCTCTTCGAGACAAGATACAATGAGAAATTCGGCGGCTCGGATAACGGCTATTACTGCGTAGATCTTCCTATGGATACCGCGGGTAAAGCGGGCCATCCTACCGTTGAGGGACAGACCTCGGCAAAGGATGCTTTGGTTGATTTTATAAAGGAGAATATTTTGTAATGTTTTTAGACGGAAAATATAAGACTACAGGCAGAACCATTCTTCGTGACAAAGGACTTATGATGCTCTCGTCTGCCGATACCCTTGAGTTTAATGCGGATTGTGAGGGGTATATAAGAATATACTTAGACTGTGAAGGCGAGACCGACGTTTATTTCACTCTTTACATAGATTCTAAAAGAGAAAACGCCCGTTATCACGTAAGTGAGGGAAAAAACGTGTTTATACCTCTTGTTGCACTTCCTAAGGGCATTCATAATTTTAAGCTGGTAAGACAGACTGAATGGGGAAGAGGAGATGTATACGTAACAGGTATCGATATCAAGGGTGAGCTGGCTTGTGCTCCTAAGGAAAAGAGTGCTTTTATTGAGTTTGTGGGTGACTCACTCGTTACGGGATACGGTAATCAGCCGAATGAATTCTCCGAGATCAAATGGGGCGGTGCCTCTGCATATCAGGATGCAACAAGAGCGTATCCCTATATGACAGCCGATGCTCTTAATTGCGATCTCAGCGTGGTTGCGGTTCAGGGTATAGGAAGCTCCTGCGGAGGCTGGGAATTTACCATGAACGATATTTATGATTATTATCCTCGCATCAATGAAAAGGATTTCAGCTATAATCCCGAGAGAAGTGCGGATATCGTAGTTATTCACCTTCTCGGCAACGATAAATATGAATATGAAAACAGAGGCTTTACCCTTGATGACGTCTTCGGATATGTCGAGGAGCTTTGTCGAATGGTAAGAAGAAAACATCCTAATGCTGCCGTTATTTTTGCTCCCGCAGATTTCTGTGAAAAGGGTGCCGCTATGATCGAAGAAAAATTAGGCGGCGCAAAAAACGGATATTACAGCACTATCCTTTATATGGATACTCTCGGCAAGGACGGTCATCCTTCGGTAGCAGGTCACGAAAGTGCAGTAGAGGTTCTCGTTCCTCTTATAAGGACTATACTTGAAGAAAAGGGCTTGGCAAAATAATAAATCATGAGCAATATTGTTTTAATCGGTATGCCCGGATGCGGTAAATCTACTCTTGGTGTTATCCTTGCAAAGACTCTTGGATATGATTTTATCGACAGTGACCTTGTTATTCAGCGTAACGAGGGGAGAAAGCTCTATGAGATAATAAACAGCGACGGACTTGATGAATTTATTAAATGTGAATCAAGGGCGGTATGCTCTATATCCTGCGAGAACAGCGTTATTGCCACCGGAGGAAGTGTTGTTCTTTCTGAGATAGCGATGCTCTATCTTAAATCATTGGGCAGAGTGGTGTATATCAAATTGCCTCCCGAGGTTATAGAAACTCGTATTAATAATATCAGTACTCGCGGTATCGTTATGAAAAAGGACGATACAATTTTTGATATTTACAAAGAAAGAGTACCTCTTTACGAGAAATATGCCGACATTACCCTTGAGCCTGAGGACGATAACGTTGAGAGGACTATAGAAAAACTGATAAATATGCTGTAAAAATCGGAGCAAACTAATATTTGCTCTGATTTTTTTGCTTAATATGTTGATTTTTTCATATAGTTCATGTATAATATAATTAATTATGAAATTATATAAGTTAAACATATAAGGAGATTTTCAAAATGAGCAGAATTTGTATTCCCGATCATGAGTATAAGGAAAGAGTAGCAAGAGCTGCCGAGCTTATCAAGAAGGCAGGACTTGACGTTCTTATCGTAAATTCTACCGAATCCGACTATGCAAACGTAAGATATTTCTCAGGCTTCTGGCCTCTCTTTGAGAGAGCAGGTGTAGCTATTTCCGCAGGCGGTGATGCTGCACTTATGGTTGGTCCCGAGTCCAGAGAATTCGGCGGCGACAGAAATAAGCTTGACAAGATCTTTGTTCTTAAGGCTTACAGAGAAGGCGCTGACCCCAGCTATCCTGAGCTTCAGGCAGACACATATCATGATGTGTTCAAGGCTATCGGCGTTGAAGGCAAGAAGCTTCGTATCGGTGTTGCTTCCTTCCTCGATACCTCTGTAACCATTTACAATGCTATCGTTGATGCATTCCCCGAAGCAGAGATCGTTGATGCTAACAGCATTATGATAGCGCTTCGTTCCATCAAGACTGCAAGCGAGATCGCTTGTCTCCGCGAGGGCTACAGAATCGCTGAGCTTGCTACAAAGCAGGTTATCAAGGAGATCAAGCCTGGTATGACCGAGCTTCAGATGGTTGGTGTAGCTCAGAGAGTTATTTATGAGCAGGGAGCTGAATACGAAGGTCTCCCCATGTACGTATTCTCCGAGGCTTCCACTCGTCATGCTATCTCCCGTTCCTCTCACAGAGAGTTCCAGAAGGGTGATATCGTTCAGCTTAACCTTTCTGCTAAGATCGACGGTTACTCCGCAGCTATCGGTTATCCCGTAGTTCTCGGTAAGCTTGAGGGTAGAAGAAAGGAAGTTGTTATGTTCGGACGTGAGGCTCACATCTGGACACAGAACCAGGTTAAGGCAGGAGTTCCCGCTTCCAAGATCGCTAAGGACTTCTATCAGTACTACGTTGATAACGGCTTTAAGGATAACTTCGTATACGGTCCTCTTCACGGTACAGGTATGATCGAGGTTGAGGCTCCCTGGTGTGAGACCTCCTCTACATATGATCTCCAGGAGAATATGTGCTATCAGATCGATACATATATCTCTACCGATACTTTCGGTGTTCGTTGGGAAAAGGGTATCGCTGTAACTAAGGACGGCTTTGACATGCTTTGTCCCGAAGTTCCCGAAACATGTATTGAGATTGATTGTTAAGCAGGCGCCGGCCTGCAGCGGCAATCGGGCATGAAGTTTTGTTAAACTTATTGAATAGTGCCCGAAATTTCACAAAGTTAAATCGACTGCTAAGCAGTGCGGGTATGACTCGCGGCAAAGCTACGCTCTGTAGTACACTGTGATTTATGGTTATCACACGGGGTGTAGTTAGTAGCTGATAAAATAATATTGAGGCTATTGTGTACGCAATAGCCTCTATTTATAATTAAGGAGTTTTATTATGGAACTTATAAATATGTTTTATGACGAGATAAAGGATTGTGCTGACCGCAAGGTTCCCTTTATCATTCCGATCGGTACTCTTGAATACCATGCTCATCACGCCTCCTGCGGTACAGATACAATGGTGGTTACAGGATGTCTTCGTGAGCTTGGTAAGGAAAAGGAGATAGTTGTATGTCCTCCCATCTGGTACGGTGTTGCAAGCTATGCTGTTTGTGAGCCTAAGCCCAGCCACTTCCATGTAAATGAAGATACCTATGCTGATTACATCTATGACGTTCTTAAGTCTATGATCTATGCGGGTATTAAAAATATCTATCTTGTTCCTCATCATCAGACCGAGGGCGCAGGACTTATGCCCATGACTATTGCATGCCACAAGGCTGCAAAGAAGGTTACTATGGAGTATATGGAAGAAACCTTAGGTAAGGGTTGGTGGGGAAGTAACGATTATGCCAATTATTATGAGGATATGGGTACCGGTGATGATCCCTTCTCATATATCAAGGTTATTCCTCTTATAGGTGCCGAGGCACAGAAGGAGTGCGGTGGCTTTGACCATGCAGGTAAGTGGGAGACCTCACTTATGATGGGTACATGGCCTAAAAACGTAGATCTTTCCAGATGTGACAGAAATACCGAGTGGTTTGCTGAGTCCGCAAAGGAAGCAAGCCGTGAAACGGGAGAGCACATGGTAAAATGTACTCTTAAGTGGCTTCGTGAACAGATAGTATAATATATAGTTTTAAAAAGAGCTTTACCGTATGGTATAGCTCTTTTTTTAATATATAGGAAATTGCGTTACTTCGGGCACTTGAAGAAGCAGAATTATGCCCGATTCATGCCCGATCATCGGTGCGGGCCGGTGCCCACTTTTTTTAATATATAGGAAATTGCTCCGTTTCGGGCATTGAAGTTAGAGGTTTTGACGTAGTTTATGCCCGATCATCGCTGCGGGTCGGCACCCGCTTTTTTATGTATAGGTAATTAGTCTATTTCGCTTAATACGAAAGTGTCGGAAAGATAATTTTATAAACAAAGTGTAAATATTGCATAAATTGTGTATAAATTTTGCGAAAATATCGATAAATTTGTTAATTTTACATTTTGTGGTCAAAAAACATATATATTTGACTTGAAAAGTATCAAAAAGACCTTGAAAAATATGGCTTTCTGTGATAAAATCAAACATGGATTATTATATATTAATGTAGAAAACGAGGTAAAAATGCTAAGACAGGAATTGAAAAAGATGAGCCGTTCAGAGCTCCTTGAAATGCTTATAGATCAGACAAATGAAAATGAGGCTCTTCGGAAGCAATTAAGAGAGGCACAGTCTCAGCTTGTCAACAGAAATCTTGTGTGTGAAAATGCAGGCTCAATAGCAGAGGCGGCTCTCCAGCTTAACGGAGTGTTCGAGGCTGCGCAGGAGGCCTGTGATCAGTATACAGCAAATATCAGAGCGAGATATTCCGAGATCGAGGAACGCTGCAGACTTCTTGAAGAGGAAACAGAAGAGAAGTGCCAAAAGATGATAGAAGAGGCGGAGCGTAAGGCTGACGAGCACGTTAAGGCGGCTAATGAAAAGATAGAGCAGCTGATGAATCAATCTGCGATGCTTAAGGGCATTTTAGCTGATTTTAATAATGGATAAATGAAAAAACGGTTTTCATTCAAGCGTACCCCCACAGTAAAGGATCTTCAAAGTGAGCTGAAGCGTGTTAACCATCAGAAAAGGTACTATAGGGTACTGAAGAGTACTGTATATACCTTGATAACAGTTGCGGCAATAGCCGTTTTGGTTGCGACACTTTGGTTGCCTGTTCTTCAGATATACGGAGAATCCATGACCCCTACTCTTCAGGACGGAGAAATAGTATTTTCTCTTAAGTCCTCGAAGTTTACCAACGGTGATGTTGTTGCCTTTTATTATAACAACAAGGTCCTTATCAAGCGTGTTATATGCGGACCGGGTGACTGGTTCAATATAGACGAAGATGGTAATATATATGTCAACGATAAGCCGGTGGATGAACCCTATATAACAGAGAAGGCTTTTGGTGACTGTAATATAGAGCTTCCGTATCAGGTTCCCGACGGAAAGTATTTCGTTATAGGAGACCACAGAAAAACATCTGTTGATTCGAGAAACACAGCCGTTGGTTGTGTTGCCGAGGAGCAGATAGTAGGCAAGATAATTTTTCGTGTCTGGCCTCTTCGCGATTTCGGAAAGATAGAATAAGCGGTAAGATGTCGACGAATTTGAATTTAAAAACATAAATTAAAAATATAAGTTAAAATCTAAATGGAAGGAGTGAGCGCTATAAAAAGTGATATCTTGCTTAAGACGGCGGGATATATGCGTCGTCAGAGACGAAGAAAAATATGGCTGAGAATAGTAGCATTTATGTCTGCGATAGTTGTATTCTGTACTACATACGCGCTTATTCTTCCGGGTATTACAAAAGAACGCCCCACATTCTGTGCTCTTGAGGAGCATGAGCACACAGGCGATTGCTATGAAACAATAACTTCTACGGTCATGAACTGCTGTCCCGAGATTCACTCTCACACAGATGAGTGCAGAGACGGTGACGGAAACGTTAGTTGTACCGTTGCCGATTATCTTATTCATACGCATAATGAATTCTGTTATGCCGAGAATGACCGTCTGATCTGTACTTTGCCCGAGGTCGAGGCTCATGAGCATACCGACGAATGCTTTGAGACCTTTGAGGTAAGTGAATATATCAGCAGCGAGACCGAGCCGACCGATGAACCCCAATATGAAACTGTAACGGTATGTCAGAAATTAGAGTTTCTTCCTCATACCCATACAGACGGCTGTAAGGGTGAGGAGGGTTATATTTGCGGTAGATTTGAGCTTTTCGAGCATCAGCATACCGAAGAATGTGTAACTGTAAATAAGGAGCTTCGTCTTGTATGCACCAAGCAGGAGCATAAGCACAGTGACGAATGCTATATCGACAGAACGGCAGACGTTGAAACAGCGAAGGATTGGGAGAAGACCCTTCCCGAAAAGCTTTCGGGAATATGGACCGATGACCTTGTCGAGGTAGCCGAAAGCCAGATCGGTTACCGTGAAAGCACGGTGAACGTCAAGGATGCTGAGGTCGAAGTTAAAAACGGTTATACACGTTACGGCGAATGGTACGGAGATCCCTATGCCGATTGGTCGAATATATTTATTGCCTTCTGTATTGAGAAGGCGGGTATCGATACCGACTATTATCCCTATGACATCGATACCGATAAATGGATAGAGAAGCTTAATGCTCTTGAGCTGACACGTCAGCCCTCTGTATATACTCCTTTATCGGGAGACGTTGTTTTCTTTAGTGACCGCGCCGCTATAGTTACAGAGCAGATCCTTGATGATGAGGGTAACGTAACAGGCTTTAAGACTATAGAAGGTGATTCGGATAACTGTGTCAGATATCAGGATTACCTCTTAACGGACAGTTCAATAAGAGGTTACTCATCGACCTCAACAGCATACGAAAGATATGCTGCCACACAGCCTATAGTCAAGAGCTACAGCGATAATAAAATAACGGTAACGGCAACCTATCTTCCTACCGCACGTATTCCCGATTCTGCAGAGCTTTCGGTAAAGCAGATAGCGGATAAGGAAAAGTATCAGTCGAGATATGATGAGGCGCTTGAAACTCTTGATGTTGCCTCCGGTCAGGTAAAGGAAACATCTATCACTGATTTCTGGCTTTACGATATTTGCTTTACAGCTGACCAAGAGACGATTGAGCCGGATGCTTCGGTTAATATTCAGATAAAGCTGAATGAATCTGCATCGGATGAAACAGAGTCCCTCTCTGTTGTACATTTCGCCGAGAAGGGAACAGAGATTCCCGAACTCAGTAAGTCCGAGATGAAGAAGGATAACGTAAATCTTGAATTCAGCGTTGAAAGTTTCTCAGACTTCGCTATAGTCGGTACGTCGAATACGGTGCTTGATATTGTTTCGATGACTAAGTTCACAGGAACGATACAGGGTACACAGACCTATGCTGTTGCAAGAGGTAATTCGGCGCTTCTGGCTGTAATTACAGACGGTTCGGGTGAGCTTAGTGCAAGCGAGCTCTGGAATCACTCCACCGACTCAAACGTAAGTATCGATAAGCGAGCACAGCAGTGGTATATTGCACAGGTTTCGGGCTCATACAGAATGTATACCATCGCTGACGGAGTGAACTATTATCTGGTGCTTAATAACGGTGTCTATGAGCTTACGACGGATATCGGTGCCGCGGCTGCCTTTACTTACTATTACAGAAACGGTGTTTTGAGACTTTCGGTAAATAATCAGTTCCTGTCTCCCGACAGAGAAGGATTTGTAAATTCAGCACAGACCGATCTGACCTTGTATCAGGCTCCGACAGCTACGAATTTTGAGGTCGTATTCGATGCGGCAATCGGTTATCCGATCTACATGAGCAGCTCGAATCACAAATATGAGGGAGCCGAGACCAAGGTGGTCAACACCCGAAACGGTAAGGTCACACTGCCTCATAACGATCCCAATTCTCCCGATACCGCAAATTATATAAAGATAAACGATTCGGGAACGGGTGATAAGAACAATTTAAATAACTGGTACAAGCTTAACGGCTGGTATGACGTTGTAAACAAGGTATTCTATGACAGCTCGATGCTTGGCAAGGAGATAACGGTTACCTGTAACACTATCTTCTATCCCGAATACGTATCTGCGACTTATGACGTTGGTGTTGATAACGGAAAGGTTGTAGCCGATCAGCCTGATACAAAAGACTTTATCAATACATATATGTTCGACTATAACGAGATATTCAACGTTGATAAAGCAACCTGTACCAGCTATTATAAGAGCGGAAACGAGTATCTTACCTCGTGGAAGGTAAATACTGCAGACGACGTAGCTCTTGTATTCTTTGACTATATTACAGATTGGAACAATCCTTACGGTAATATAGGTTATATGCTCGACCGAAACGGTGTTGCCATCAACGGCATCACGGTAAATGAGGAAAAAACCGCAGGAACGCGCGGTAACAGCGTAACCTTCCCCGGTACCATAACCTCGGGAATCGTAGGTAACATTGGTGCATCCAACCAAAACAACCCAAGGCTTGACGCACTTTTCTCCCACGAGACCATCCCCGGAAGGGTGTATCTCGGCGAGGGTGACTGGCTCTATCAGTACGACGATAATATAGGCTATTACTATTATAACTCCGCAAACAACGCGGCGGCTTATAATCAAAGCGAGCAACGCTTCTACGTTTACGATTATAACTTAAGGATCGATAATAACGGAAGCTTGCACGACTATACTCCTTATACCTACCGTGATGCACCGAGAGGCGGAGAAGCAACGGCAAAGGAAAAGGATAACGAGATAAACTATTGGGTTGGCATGCAGAGTGAGATAGAATTCTATCTGCCCCACGATGCGGGCGATCCCACCAATAAATCTACCCATGGCGACGATCTTCAGCTCCGCTTCTCGGGAGACGACGACGTATGGATCTTCCTTGACGGTAAGCTGATAGTTGATTTAGGCGGTGTGCATGACGTGGTTTACGGTGAAGTAAACTTTGCAACGGGCAAGGTAAGAATAGCCCATGCACCCGATTCAAATAACGTTGCGGTGAACGCCGCAGGTGCATATACCGAGATGCCCGGTGTTGAGGGTGACAGAGCTAAGGGCGTTACCACAACAAATATTCCTTTTGATGTTAAGGGCGGCCAGTACCATACGGTAACTATTTATTACCTTGAAAGAGGTTCGGCACTTTCAAACTGTGCTATATACTTTAACATCTCACCTTTTTACGAGCTTGAGCTTGTAAAGAGGGATGCAGCAACCGGAAAGGGACTTCAGGGAGCTGAATTCACTATATATGAGGATCCCGAATGTACTATTCCCGCCTTGCTTTATGAACATGATGAGGCAGATAATATTATACCCTCGGATGCAACCTTTGTTTCGGACGAAGACGGTGTTGCATGGGTAGAGGGACTTTCTGCAGGCGGTACCTACTATATCAAGGAGACCAAGCCACCGGGACATTATCCGGATATGTCGATGTATATCATTGTGGCAAACCTCGCGCGACCGGGTGAGAGCGTAACCATAGCACTCGACAGTAACGGAAAGGAATTTGTATACGCTGAAGAATACGTCTTCTCCGCTGAGCACGAGCACCGCGTAGAGATAAATATCTATAACGATATGTACGTCGGCGGCGACAAGGAGATATTTGTTCAGAAGAAATGGGGTGAGGGTAGTGATCCCGAGTCCGTAACGCTTCAGCTTTATGCAAACGGCATTCCCATTGACAGATACGTTGAGCTTAGTGCGGAGTGTAACTGGGAAGCTACGCTCTACAAGCTTCCCGAATTCGACTCGGACGGCAATGAGATAATTTACACCTTCAAGGAGATATCAGGTCCTTCGGGATACGGAGTAACCTATGAGGAGACCTTCGGTAAGGAGGTCGTAACCTACGAGCCCGGATATTGGGTAAATGCCAACTCGCTGAGAGACGGCGTTACATACAGGATATCTCACAGCGCAGGACCTATTACAGCCAAAACAGGAGATGCATCGCTTGCCCCCTCAAGCAATGGGCAGTCTGATATCTCAACTCATTGGACGGCAATTGCAGTAAACGGAAAGTTTGTTCTGAGAAATGACCTTGACGGTGCACGGTATCTTTATATCTCCAATCAGTATGCATGGGTTACCGATAATTACAACTCGGATAATAATCTTATAACATACAACGGAGGTAAGCTGTCTGCTACCTTTAATAACAGAACTTACTATCTTATAGGCTATAATAACGGGTACGGTACTACAACTACTCAGCGTAACGGTACTAACTTTACACTTCAGGAGTGGGTACCTCCGAAGGAGATTATAACGATCGAGAGCAAACCGGGTTGGATTGTTACAAATACACCCTTGCCGAGTACGACCTCTATACCCGTTACAAAGACGTGGGATGCTACTATTAATGCACCTCCCGATGAGCAGAAATTTGCACTCTATCTTGTAACAGAGGGAGAGGAGGATACACCCGTTTGGGTAGCAGATCTGACACTTACAGCGGCAAATTCATGGCAGGGAAGCTTTGATAACTTAGCTTATCCCGAGACAGGCAGTTATTATGCTGTTGTCGAGGTTACCGATGAATATATGCCGAAATATAAAAACATCACCGCATCGATATTTGTTGATAACAAATTCCGCGATGCGGCGAAGGTCGAATTCGATCAAAGCGGTGCAGCTATTACTGTAGAGATCGAGAATACAAAGCTTCTCTTATTGCCGAATACAGGCGGTCTGGGAACACTGTTGTATACTATCGGAGGAGTACTGGTAATTGTGTCGCCGGTAATTCTTCTGTTGTATAAAAAACGCAGGCGCAGATTGGAGGATAAATTCTTCCCATAATCTGACGCAAGCAAAAATCGTATGTTCTAATTTTAAAAAATAAATTTAAGAAAGGAAAAAGAAAAATGAAGAACATGAAAAAATTGGTTGGCATTTTCATGCTGACAATGGCGCTCTTAGTGAGCATGGTTATCCCCACATTCGCAGCAAACATCACAGTTGACGGTGGAGCAGCAGGTGCTGAGTATGCAGCATTCAAGCTTCTCGATGCTACCGATGGCGGCGACGGCAAGTTCGCTTACACTCTTAATGAAACCTATGATGAAATTCTTGCAGAAGAAACCGGTATGACTGAGTTGGGTGACATTGTAGCTTACATTACCGCTCTTGATGCTGAAGGTATCAAGACCTTTGCGGCAAATGTTTACGAAGCTATTACAGCAGCAGGCATCACAGCTGACTATACATCCGATGCTAATGTTTTTGCAAATGTAGCTCAGGGTTACTATCTCATCGCGGAAACAAAGCTTGGTAACACCGCAGATACATATTCTCTTGTTATGCTTGATACTCAGGGTGACGAGGATATCACAGTTTCCACTAAGGAGGATATCCCCTCTTTAGAGAAGGAAGTTGAAGAGAAGAATGATACCACAGGTGCTACCGCTTGGGGCGAAAGCGCTGACTACGATATCGGCGACAGCATTCCTTACAGACTTACAGGTACTGTTTCTGATAAGTATGCGGACTATAAGAGCTACTACTACAGCTTCGTAGATACCATGGTTAAGGGACTTTCCTTTAATAATGATGCAGTTGTTACTATTGACGGTGTTGACGTAACAGAGCAGTTCACAATCGTTGAGACAGAGGACGGTTTTACCGCAACAGCTAACCTTAAGGAAATCACAGGTGTTGATATCAACGCTGATAGCGTAATCGTTGTAGAATATACATGTACCCTTACCGATGATGCGGTTGTAGGCGCAGAGGGTAATGAAAACGAAGCATACATCGAGTATGAAAACAATCCTAACCACGAGGCAGACGGAAACCCCGATACTCCCGATAAGCCCGGTGATGACACTCCCGATGATGATGAAGACGGTCCTTCCAAGTCTGAAAAGGAAGTTGCTATTGTATTCACATTTGAAGCAATCGTAAACAAGGTTAATGATAAGGGCGCACTCGCTGGCGCAGGCTTTACCCTCTACAAGAACGTAGAAGGAACATGGACCGAGGTTAAGAAAATTGAAGCAGGCGAAACAACCACATTCAATTTCAAGGGTCTTGATGCAGGTGAATATAAGCTCGAAGAGACTACAGTTCCCGACGGTTACAACAAGTGCGAGGATATTCTCTTTGAGGTAGTTGCTGAATATGATGTAACCAAGGAGCCTGCTGAGCTTACCGATCTTAAGGTTATGAACGGCGAGGAAGAGGTTGAATCCTTCACAGTTGATGTAACTGCAGGTACAGTTACAACCGATGTTCTTAACGTATCAGGTTCCGAGCTTCCCTCTACAGGTGGTATCGGTAGAACTATCTTCTACGTTGCAGGCGGCGTAGTATTCGTAGCTGCTCTTGTTCTTCTTATCACCAAGAAGAGAATGAGCGCTGAAAAGTAATTTAAACTTTTATCCTTAGCTGACCCGAGAGGCATCTGCCTCTTGGGTACAGCATAAAGGAGAATCCTATGAGGTGCGGGTAATTGCCTGTATCGAACAAATCGCAGGAAACGGAGCAGTTTTTTGTAAAATGAAAAAGCATTGGTCTACAATAATACTGATCCTCGCTCTGCTCGTAGGATTGTCCCTTCTGCTGTATCCGACTATAAGTGACTATTGGAATTCGTTGCATCAGTCAAAGGCGATCGCAAGCTATGTTGACCAGATTTCTAAGCTTGACGAGGATGCCTATAATAAGATACTTGATGATGCAAGGGATTTTAACAGCAAAAGGACTCGTGATACCTTTACGCTGACCGAAAGCGAAAGAAGTCGTTACAAGGAGCTTCTTAACCCCGGCGGCTTAGGCATCATGTCATATATTGAGATACCCTCTATAGGTGTTTCACTTCCGATATACCACGGTACGAGTGAGAGTGTTCTTCAGAAGTACGTAGGCCATCTTGAATGGAGCTCACTTCCTGTAGGCGGCGAGAATACACACTGTATTATATCGGGCCACAGAGGTCTGCCGTCTGCAACTCTGTTCACAAACCTTGATAAAATGGTTGAGGGCGACACGTTCGTTATCAGAACCTTGAACGAGGTTCTCACCTATGAGGTTGAAGCTGTGCATATTGTTGAGCCTGATGATTTTCAGTATCTTAAAATAGAGAAGGGTAAGGATCTGTGTACTCTTCTTACTTGCACACCCTACGGAGTAAATTCACACAGACTTTTAGTCAGAGCACACCGAATAGAGAATATCGAGGAGGGAAGTGTTGCTCACGTTACGGCGGATGCAATGCAGATAGAGCCCTTGGTTATGGCGCCTATCTTGGCGATACCGATATTTACGGTTGTTTTAATATTTATATTTGCATTTAACAAGAAGAAAAGAGATTAGGAGGTCAAGATGAAAAAAGCGATAATATCCCTGATTATGATAGTTTCGTTATTTTTATGTTGTTTTAACACGCTTTATGCAGCTCCTGATCGTGATAGGAATATCACTCTTAACGTTACGGTAAAGAGCGGAGACACTAAGGTCGGTACGGGAACGGTCATGCTCTATCATATTGCCGTCCTTGATGGTGAGAATTATTGCTATACCGATGATTTTGAAAATTATGACAAGGATATTGAGTCTGTAAACAGAGAAAGTATAACCGATATTGTCGATTATATTTCGCAGAACGAGTTTGAAGGTATACGAAAGGTTATCGATGATAACGGTAATGCATCCTTTTCTTCTTTAAAGGCGGGAGTGTATCTCCTCACACAGGAGAAGGTTGCCGTCGGCTACAGTGAATTTAAGCCATCTCTACTTTACCTTCCTATAATAAATGATAACGGTGAATACGATTATGATGTCGAGGTAACAGCTAAAACCGAGCCAATTGGTAAGGATACTAACGATACCTCTAAGTCAGAAACAACCGAACCCGGTCCCACGCTCCCTCAGACGGGTCAGCTTAAGTGGCCGATACCGATCCTTATTGTATGCGGTCTCTCACTTATCATAATCGGTTTGGTAGTAGCTAAGTCAAAGAAAAAATAATATGAAAACGAAGATAGGGATATTTTTAATAATATTGGGAACAGCGCTGATAGCTTCTGCGCTGCTTCTCTTTGTATATAATAATAATGAGGATATAAAAGCGGGCAGAGCATCACAGCGTATGCTCGATGACGTTATTGAGGCTATAAAGGAAAGACGAGGTATCAAGGATGATTCAGCCTCGGATGGATTGATGGATCTCGGTGTCTCCGAGAATAATGAAGGAAGCGTTCATTCCTATATTTCCGATCCTTACAGCAAGGATATGGAGGTCGTTGAGGTCGGCGAGTATAAGTATATAGGATATATATCGATACCTAAGCTTGAAAGCCTCGAGCTTCCGATCTTGTCCGAGTGGAGTTATGAGCTTTTAAAGGATGCACCCTGCAGATTTTCCGGTTCGGTATTTACGGATGATCTTGTTCTTTTAGGTCATAACTATACCCGTCATTTCGGCAAGCTTGACCGTTTGAAAAGCGGAGACAGACTTTCCTTAATTGATATGAACGGTGTTGAGTATAAATACGAGGTTATCGGGGTCGAGCTTTTGCCAAGGGGAGCTGTCGAGGAGATGACCTCGGGTGAATATGATCTCAGTCTTTTTACCTGTGATTACAGCGGCAATAACAGATTTACAGTAAGATGTAACAGAATCTAACAGTAAAGCACACTGCAAAATACGCAGTGTGCTTTAACTATGTATATAAAAAGAAAAAAGAGGAGGTGTGGTTAAAATTCCTTTTCATGCGTCTTGAAAAAGTCATGGTATACTTTGACGTTTTCAAGCTCAGTCCATTTCGATTCCTTTACGGGACGGGAATCAAGGTTATAGATCTTAGCCCCATCAAGAGAAAGGAAGAAGGGGGAATGGGTAGATATGATAAACTGACAGTTAAAGTATTTTGCTGATTGAAGGATATATTCTGCAAGCTTAAGCTGAAGAGAAGCTGACAGAGAGTTTTCGGGCTCGTCTATAAGGTAAACTGCATTTTCGTTTATTCGTTCAACGTAGTAACGCATTGCAGTTTCACCGTTTGATCTCATTTCTACGTCGCGCATCAGACGGTTTCGTACAAATTCGGATTGGGACGAGCGCTGTGCATTCAGATTTTCCTTCCACTCGTCATAATCCTCAAGAGATTTTAACCGATGATCGGCATACTTACGGCTTAGATATTCCTCGAAGAGCTCGTTTCGTCTTACCTCTATACCGTCATTGAGATATCGGATATTAAGCAGAAAATCGGATACGTCATCGCTTGTAATTATCTGACTTGCATGGGGAATCTCACTGTATTTCAGCTTGCACATTTTTACATAATCGTTGAAAAAGGGACTGTTACTAAAGGCGGAATGACGTATTATCTTTGCCTTTTCCGCTATTATATTCATAAGAGTGCTTTTTCCCGAGCCGTTACTTCCGTATAATACGGTTATGGGGGAGAATTCAAGCTCTTTTAAACCCATGTCCGGAAATATCTTGAAGGGATAGATTCCGTTGTAGCAGGTTCGCTTTTGATTAATAATAAACGCAAGCTCATTGCCTTCGGTGGTAAGGGTCAGTTTGTTGATGAACATATTTAAACCTCGTTAATGTAATTACATATATTTTATCAAAAGATCAGCTATTTTTCTACACGTATCACATGGCTTGTAATCGGTACAATCGTCACCGTGAGCCCAACGCTCGGTTCGTTCAAGTAATGTTTCGCTTAGATTTTCAAAGGGTTCGTCAAGGTAGCAGAAGATATTAGGATTGACTCCTTTATCCAAAAGAAACTCAACAACGTCAGTTTTATGCCCCAAGGCTGCATTTTCCAAAAGCGAATACGAATTACTTATTTCTATGCCGTAGATAGAGGGTATAGCACCTAATTCTATCAATTTTTCAAGCTCATTTATGTTTATCTCGGATTGGTGAAAAGCAATGGATACGTATTTGTGTAGTATTGTTTCTCCGAATCTGTCAATTGCATTGATTTCTGCACCGGCATAAACAAGCTCTTGTATTTTATTAAAATCACGTTTTTTAGCGGCTTCAAAGAGTTCTTTGTATCTTATCTCGTTTTCTTCATATCGAACATACTGATTGGATAGAATAAATACTCGTTTTGATATAGTGACAAAGTGGTTATTAAATTCTTTTGTGTTCAGTAAAATTCCGGAATTTTCAAGATTTTTATCGAGTATCTCCTTGAAATTCCTTTTTCTTTCGGGATAATTTACTTTAAATTTTATATCGTAAACCCCGTCACAAGCTTGTTTGCCAAACTCGAAATCTTTCATTTCGGGATACTTATTGAAAAATTCATTTGCACTTTCAATATATATAGATTCAATAATTTCGTTTTTAGCTATATAATAGCTATCAAGAATGTTGTTGTACTGTATCGGTAATAATGAATATTTTCGTGTTTGAGCTATTGAGCAGGCATTATGCTGATCATTGTAGCTTAAAAAATCTGTCCATACAGGTAAATATTGCCGTTTCATTAGTTTTCTCCCGATTGTTGATCTTCTATTTTGAATTCAATATAATAGTTCTCGATTTTTGACGGTATTAGGTTCAGCACGGTTTCGTTACTTAACACAAAACCGATTACAGACGGTAATTCGTTGCGTTTTTCTGCTTGTCGGGCGAGGTTTTCGTCAAAACCGTTGAGAGGGTATGGGTAGCTATTGGTCCTACCTACTCTAACGTTACAAACAGTCTGCTTTTCATAGCATAATTCAATTTCGGTATTCAAGTCATAGAAATAACGTTCTGAACTCAGCTCGGAGGGCGGGATATCCTTAGTTGTATAAAACTGAAGGTCTTCAACTAAGTGGACTCGGTGAGATATCATTCCATCGGCATGAATATTAAGCTCTAAAGCTACGTTGTTATCGAATATAAGCATACAGCTGCCGCCGATATATGACATATCATAGCTGTTTTTTTCGTAACGCTTACCTTCCAGGTATCCCAACAGGTTTACAAATACCTTTTTCAAGGCTTTGCCGATCAAGAGATTTTTAAGCTCATCCTCTAAAGCCTTGTATGAATAATTCCATTTGTAGGGAATATCTCTGTGCTTGACAGTTGAGAACCATAGTGATGTAGAATATCTTGGATTTGTTTGCATACCTTACCTCTAACTGTTATTACGTATGATTTCTTCTATAAGCTTTCCGTATTCCTCGCGTATGGGAAGCTCAAGATCAACGAAAAGCTCGCGTTTTTGGGTGGTCACGTTTTCTTTCGTAATAGGATTATAGCCCTGCTTTTCAATATCCTTCCAATATAAACCTACTCCGCGCTTTTGCCAGTTGGGAAGATCGTTAAAGTTTATTCCGTTTTGGAAAAGCAACTCGTTTTTATAAGCTATGGATTTACCTTCTACTTCTTTGGTTGCTTCATTTACCGAGGCACCCTTTTTACGAAGTCCCCAATAGCAATGAGAATTCAATGCATTTCTGCAAGCATCCTCCTGACGCCATAAAAAGTAGTCTTTCACCTTTTCAACATTAGGCAGGGGAATGATACGGCAATCGAATATACCCGGCATACCGAGCTGCAGGGAAAAGGCGGCACTTGCCGTACCTGCAAGAATAGAATTGTATTTTCTGACCTTTCTTCCAAAGGTATCTTCATTAAGGTCGAAAAGTAAGGATATCTCATCGCTTTCGGTAAAGCCGTAGATCACGCGGAAACCACAGTTCATCAGCTCTTTTACGGTATTTATCATCATGTCACGGAAGATCACGTCAAAGGGTGCTTCGAAATTACAGGTCTCCTTTGTCAAACGGGTAAAGCTTCTTCCGTCTATTCTCGCGACAAGATAAACGTCAGGCGGTATAATCTGATCTATTGAAGCTTCATATACCCTCATTTTTGCATCTAATTCATCAAAATTCATTTTATTCTCTCCAATCTTTTTTTGTCATTACGGTTTCACCGCTTCGTTCTATAAAATACAGCTCGTCAAAGCCTTCACTGTAAGATGGCATTTCAAGCTTATTTGAGGTTGCGGCAATAGCGATATTCGGAACACGTGCCTTGCCGGAACGTTCTTCATTTCTTCTGATACAATCCTTTATCTTCGATTCAAAGAAATAACCGATGACCCTATAGCCTGTATCCTTCAGAAGGGGAATATATCGCGCTCTGTCTGCCCTTGTTGGATTCGTGTTATCTATTACGATACAGGCACCGCGGTCGGTGCATTCCTTTAGCATAAGGCTTTCTTTGTTTCTTGTATGCAGGGTGTCAAGATTTATGTGTTCATATTTGCCCTTAAAATGCAAATTATAATAATAGCTCTTTCCGCTGCCCTGTAAGCCCATAAATATTACGGCGGTTTTTGTTTTAGGCTCATCGTAATATCTATATGAGGCTGTACAAAAGGTATCGGTTCTTCCGTATATTTTAGTATCCTTGCCGTGGAGTATTACTTCTGTAAGAGAACTGCATCCGTCAAAAGTGTTCCAATCAAGCCTTTTTACACTTCGAGGTATAAATATCTCTTTTAAAGATTTACAGCCTTGAAAGGCACCGTCACCTATATATTCGGTACCTTCGGGTATATTACATTCATTGAGAGACTCGCAGTAATAAAATGCAGAATCGGGGATAGCTTTTAAACCATTGGGGAATTTAACTTTTTTCAGCGAATAAGCCATCGGTGCAATCCGTCCCTCAAAATGTATATCCTTATTTGAAAAAGAAAGGGATTCGAGAGTATGGCATTGACCAAAGGCATTATTTCCGACTTTAATAAGGCTATCCGAAAATGTAATGCTCTTCATGTTTGTACAAGCCCAAAAAGCAGAGTCCATGATTTCTGAAACCGAAGGAACTGTTACACTTTCAACCGTTCTGCCGTAAAAAGCATATTTTCCTATCTTTTTTACTGTTTCTGGGATAACAATTTCCGTTTCTGTTCCAAAATAGGATTTTAAAACTCTGTCGGAGTCTATATCAAATCCTTTTTCCGCTTCTTTTGGAAAGAAACGCTTGCTATTCCATGTAAAACGAAGATTTGGATTACATTTATAAAAAGCGTTATTATCAAAATGAGTTTTTTCTGAAAGAAGGGTCATATTACGGAGATTACGGCATTTACTGAATGCATATTTTCTTATTATAGATATACTTTTGGGAAGATATATACGCTCTAAAGTATAACATTTGCAAAACGCTCCCGGAGCTATTCTTTTTACTCCCTCCGGTAAGGTTATTTCTTGTAACATTATACAACCCTTAAAGGTACAGGCATTAATACACTTGATCTTGCTGTTGCCGAATTCCACTTTTTTTAATGAGGTGCAACCTGTAAATGCATAGGAGTTTATTACTTCTACTCCCTGAAGTTTAATTTCTTCCAATGAAGTGCATCCGTTAAATGCACCGTAACCAATGGAAGTTACATTATGGGGTACGGTTAGCTTGATTATTTTGTTTTTGTTCCAAAATGCATTGTTACCTATTTCGGTAATATATACGGGAATTGTGATCTCTTTTTCTTCTCCTATGTATTTTATAAGCTTTGTACCTTCAGTTATCCAAGCGGTTTTTATATCCTGCATGATAGATCTCTCCTTTCTTTCTGTAATGCTTAAATGAAAAAGTGAACTTAGGGTATTTCTCATTTTTACCCCAAAAATCCGAACTTCACTTTGACAATTTGCCTGCTTTACAGATTAATTTTATCATAGACTATGTCCAATAAAACGGACTTTAAAAGAAAAAATCCCCGAAAATCGGGGATTATATAATAAATATCGATTATTTTAACTCTATTTCGCCTAATTTGGTGCTTACGATGTAGTCTTCCTTAAACTCTCGCATTGCGTCCATGTGGGGCTGAGTACAGTGAATCTGCTGATATTCCTTTGATTCCCACTGCTCGATGAGAAGGAGCTCTGTTTCATTGTCCTCTGCAAAATAATAATCGTATTTGATGCAGCCGTCTTCATTTCTTATTGCGTCAAGTATCCCCTTGTTTTTCATAACTTCTACAAATTCTTCACGTTTTCCGTGATGGCATTCAAATTTTACGTATATAGTATACATATCTGTATTCCTTTCTGTTATTTGTATTATATAAAATTGCTTTATTTCATGTTAGTTGTTTACACTATGGCGGCACTTTATATATTATAACATATAGCTGTAAATTTTGCAACAGAAAACCCCGCCTTTTGGCGGGGTTATAAAGCTTTATGAGATTAATTATTCATCTTTTGCACGGCTGAGCAGGGTATTTGCGAGAATACCGAGGATAAGCGCGCATGCAATGGAGGTAAGAGTAACCTTACCGAATGTGAGCGAGAATCCGCCGATACCTGTGATAAGGATAACAGCTACTACAAAGAGATTCTTGCTCTGGTTGAGATCAACCTTCTGGATCATCTTAAGACCGCTTACCGCAATAAAGCCGTAGAGCGCGATACATACACCGCCCATTACACAGTTGGGAATGGAAGCGAGGAATGTAACGAAGGGTGAGAAGAAGGAGATAACGATACACATGATAGCTGCTGTTGTAATAGTGATAACAGAAGCATTTCTCGTGATAGCTACACAGCCAACCGATTCACCGTAAGTAGTGTTGGGACATCCGCCGAATAATGCACCTGCGATAGAGCCTACACCGTCACCGAGGAGTGTTCTGTGGAGACCGGGCTCCTTGAGAAGATCCTTGTCGATGATAGAAGAAAGGTTCTTGTGGTCTGCGATATGCTCTGCAAATACAACAAATGCTACGGGGATATATGCAACTGCGATGGTTGCAATATAGCTTGCATTGATACCCTTGAAGCCTTCAGCGAACTTAAGGAAAGTAAAGTCGGGAATTGCGAAGAAGCCCATATCCTTAAATACAGAGAAGTTGATTACCTGAAGAGCAACATTATCTGTAGCTATACCGATCACGGTAAAAATCGTAGCCGCAATATAACCAACGAGAATACCGAGAATAAAGGGGATAAGCTTCATCATCTTCTTTCCGTATACAGAGAAGATCATTACCGAGAATAATGTGATAAGACCGCAGATGATTGCGACGTAGGGACTGCATGCGGAAACACCGTCTACCATAACCTTGCCTTTGGAAAGGTCACCAACTGCATTACCTGCGAGAGAAAGACCGATTATAGAAACTGTCGGACCGATAACTGCGGCGGGTAAAAGCTTTTCAAGCCAATTAACGCCTACAAGCTTTATTACCAAAGCAATTACAATGTATACAAGTCCTGCAAAAACAGCACCTACAAAGATACCAACGTGACCTGCTGAAGCGGATGCCGCTCCGGCAAATGCAGCGAACATAGAGTTGATGAATGCGAAGGACGAGCCGAGATACACAGGGCTCTTAAATTTGGTGAATAACTGATAGATGATAGTACCTACACCTGCACCGAAAAGAGCAGCAGACTGGCTCATGCCGTTACCGATGATAGCGGGTACTGCAATCGTTGCCGCTAAAATAGCGAGAACCTGCTGAAAAGCGAAGATCAGCAGTTGCGGGAGCTTGGGTTTGTCGTTGATGTTGTAAACGAGTTTCATGACTTTTCCTCCATAGAATTTTATTCAATCATTATTATAACATTTCTTTGTCAAAAATGCAAGGAATTTGTTTAAATGTACAAAATATTATTAATAATGTATTATTGAATTAAATGTGTTCCTTCCAATATTTGAGAGCATCTTGCAGCTGCATATCCCAGTATTTCCAGGTGTGGTCGCCCTCTGAAAACTTAAAGGTGTAGTCGATACCCAGATCGGTGAGATGCGCAGAGAATTTCTCATTTATGGGATATAGTGAATCCTCTGTACCGCACCACATATAAATGGCAGGAAAATCAAGCTTCTTTTCGGCAAGGGCAAATACATCATGCTTTGAGCCTGCAAGCTCCGAGGCATCCTTGATGTCGAAGCCGAAGATGGAACGCCATTCCGCAAGACTGTAATCTCTGCCGTATCTCGTTACGTCAAGTGCGCCTGAAAGGGAAGCACAGAAGCAATATTTCTCGGGATAGGTGAGAGCCGCCTTCAGAGCACCGTAGCCACCCATGGAGAGTCCGATAATCATATTGTCCTCTCTTTCGCGACTGTAGCCGTTGAAATAGAAGCCGATCTTTTCGGGCAGCTCCTCGGTAACAAAGGTAAAGTACCTTTTACCGTAGGCTGTGTCGGTATACCAGGAACGGTCAACACAGGGCATAACCACAGCTATTCTGTGCTCCTTGGCATAGCGCTCCACAGAGCTGTAGCGCATCCAAGCGGTATAGTCATCGGTAAGCCCGTGAAGCAGCCAAAGGGTCTTAAACTTACCGTTTTTTCTACCCTCGGGTATTATTACGTTAACTGCAGTTGTCTGATCAAGTGCATCGGAATAAAAGCTCATTTGAAATAATGCCATAAGAACACCTCTTGTAAGTTAATGATATTATTATATCATATCTTGTCAAATGTTGCAAGCAAAAAATATCCCTCGGATTTCTCCGAGGGAATTTTTTATAATTGCTATTAGTTGTTGATAGCTGCCTGAGCCGCTGCAAGACGAGCAATCGGTACACGGAAGGGAGAACAAGATACATAGTCAAGACCGATCTTGTGGCAGAACTCAACGGAAACGGGGTCACCGCC
>SVTI01000020.1 GCA_015063855.1 Oscillospiraceae bacterium | reverse complement strand
CGTCGGTTATACCCGTAAGCTCGGTAATATCCTCGGGTATATGTGTCTCGGGATCAACAAAGGTATTGAATTCATCGATGATCTCACCGTTTCTTATCTTAACAGCACCGATCTCTGTAATTTTATTGTAAGTCGCTGACAGACCGGTCGTTTCAAGGTCGAATACTACAAATTCATCATCAAGCGAAGAATCGCATTCACCGTACAGCGCTCTTGCGGTATCGTCAACGTAGTATGCTTCCATACCGTAGATAACCTTAAAGTCTATTCCCTTTTTTTCAAGACCGTCTGCCGCAAGCATAGCTTCAGGGAAGCCCTGAACGTTACCGTGGTCGGTAACCGCGATAGCTTTGTGTCCCCAGGAAGCAGCCAATTCAACTAAAGTACCGGGAGGAATGGTAGCATCCATAGAGGACATATTTGTATGACAATGAAGCTCTACACGCTTTACCGGAGCATCATCGGTACGCTTTACCTCTTTAATGACACATCCGTTATTAAAATTTAGAGTGAACTCACCGTCAAAGGAATCCTGCTTAACGTTACCGATAACACACAGAACACCTGAATAAAGTTCAACCTTGATAGTACCTCTTTTTTCTTTATATTTAGTCTTGGAGATCGCCTTGATCAGAGGCTCAGCCTCATCATTGGGAAGGACAGCCTTAACGGTTATTGACCCCTGCTCATCGGTAATACCGAATGATATTATCTGTTTATCGTTTTTGCGCGTAGCCTTGGCCTCAAAATTGACAACTCTGCCTATCGTACATACATTTCTCATGTTTGAGGTAAGGGCGGATATAGGAGTCGGATCTATCTCAAAGGGTTCACCGTCTCCCATGAAATAGAAGGGCTCAGATATATCAACAGTTATATTACCTACTCTCAAAAAGCCGTTGTCAAGTTTTTCAAGCTTAGGCTCTTCTTCATCAACTGTATTTACCGTATAAACGGGAGCTTTATTCTCTTCCTTTTCAATAGGAGCCGGAGTTGCTATAGCCCTTGCTCTCTCCGCTTCCATCTCATTGATATAATAAGAGAGCTCTTCGTTCTGCTTTTGTAAATACAGCTCATAGTCAAAGGTAGCATCCTCGGCACGTCTTATTTCCACATTAAAAGCAAGACCGAATTCATTAAAAATGATCTTTTCAATTTCCTTGTGAGTATCTGCAGAATAAAGAAGCTCAATACCACCGTTGGTAAAATCAAGGTCAATTATAAGATCGTTACCATTAATGCTATACTCATATTCATTAAAAAATCCACGAGAAACAGAGGCGCTGCGAGACGCCTCCTTAAGTACTTCCTTTATATAATCAACGTAGAACAGCTCCTCGTTGTATTTAGGATTGATACGCATCATACGCAGATCGTATGCCTTAGCTATC
This sequence comes from Oscillospiraceae bacterium, assembly GCA_015063855.1. Taxonomy (GTDB): domain Bacteria; phylum Bacillota; class Clostridia; order Oscillospirales; family CAG-272; genus RGIG7300. Next base: position 29,802 of record SVTI01000020.1, on the reverse strand, counting down.
TCCTCTTCGATACGATAGAGAATATTCTTCGATATAATCTGTGAAAAAGCGCAATCTACCTCAAGCATACGTTTCTCAACGTCAGCACGTCTGCCTCTTATTTCAGAAGCGTTAAGCAGATTGGCGGTAACCTCATCCGGTGTGTATTTGGTAAATACCTCTAAAAATGTTTTTGCCATTTCAGACCTTCTACATCTTATTAATTTCGTCTATCAATGCGGTAACAAGACCATCCTCGGGAAGCTTACGGATTATCTCACCTTTCTTAAAGAGAAGAGCCTCACCCTTACCGCCTGCAATTCCAATATCAGCTTCCTTAGCTTCACCGGGGCCGTTGACCACGCAGCCCATTATTGCAACCTTAAGAGGCTTTTTGTTAGTAACCTCGGTTGTCATACGGCTTTCAAATTCATCCACAAGGCCGATAAGATCGATCTGTGTTCTACCGCAGGTGGGACATGAAACGATCTCTATTCCTTTCTTTTCACGTATACCCGCCGCTTCAAGTATCTTTATACCCCAATCTATTTCATACAGAGGATCGGCAGTAAGAGAAACACGCATTGTATCGCCTATACCCTCAGTCAAAAGCGAACCTATACCCACAGCCGATTTCATGACTCCCATTCGCATACTGCCGGCTTCGGTGACACCTAAATGAAGCGGATAATCACAGAGCTGTGCCGCCTTACGGTTTGCATCTATCATCATGCGAGGATCAGAGGATTTGATAGCGAGCACTATATTATTAAAATCAAAGCGCTCGAGTATAGCGGCAGATTTCAAGAGACTCTCACATAGCGCATCAGCACATACGTGACCGTATTTTGCCAGTATCTCCTTATCAAGGGAGCCTGAATTAACTCCTACACGTATAGGAATACTCTTTTCATTACAAGACTTTACAACAGCCTTGATATTATCATCTGAACCTATGTTCCCGGGGTTTATTCTGATCTTATCTGCACCGTTTTCTGCCGATAAGATCGCTAATTTATAATCGAAATGAATATCCGCAACAAGGGGGATGGTTATTCCCTTTTCCTTGAGCTTATAGAATATTGTCGAAGCCTCTTTGTTTGGAACAGCCATTCTGACAATGTCACAACCCCTATCCTGAAGAGCCTTGACCTGATTATAAGTAGCATCAATATCACAAGTATCTGTATTGGTCATCGACTGAACGCTTACAGGCGTATCACCGCCAATAAACGTATTACCTATTTTAATTTTTTTAGAAATTCTTTTATTCATATCACATTAAAAGCTTTAATATATCCTTATAAGTTATTATAACCATTAAAAGCATGAGGAGAACGATACCCACAAAGTGTACCATGCCCTCATATTTTCTGTCAACGGGTCGCCCTCTTACAAGCTCGATCAATTGAAAAAAGAGTCTGCCGCCGTCAAGAGCAGGAAGAGGCAATAGATTAAATATGCCTAAATTCATCGCAATAAGCGAACTAAGATACAGAAGATTCTGCATACCGGCCTTTGCCGCGTCACCTATAGTCGTAGCAACGCCAACCGGTCCCGATACTGCATCCATACCGTATTTACCGCTTATAAGATCACCGAGTGAATCCCATATCATACGTACAGAAAGAACAGAAGCATTATAGGTATGCTTAATTATATTCTTAAAATTCTTTTCGGCTCTGAAAACCTTGAAATCTATATTACCAAAGGCTATACCCTCTTCGGTAACAATACCAAATTCAACGTCATTAAGGATGACCTCCTTGCCATCACGAAGAACGGTAATATCAACCGGCTCAGTACCGTTTCTGCCTATCTCATAAGCAACGTTATTCCATATAGGAGTGTTCTTATCACCGACAGCGATTATTTCATCCCCGGTACAAAGTCCGTAGTCGGGAGATACAGCATTTTTATCAAATTCGGCAATTACGGTAGAACCTATGGCATTAGATATAATTATCATTATAAAAACAAGTAAAATACCTGTAATTATATTACTCAGTGAGCCTGCGGCGGTGATTATCATTCTTTTCCATACGCTCTTATTACATAGGGCGTCGGGATTATCCGAATCCTCATCCTCGCCAACCATGGCAACGTAGCCTCCTATAGGCAAAAGCCTTATAGAGTATTTAATATTAGTTTTTTCAGAGGTACGGGAAAATAGTTTAGGACCCATACCTATAGAGAATTCCTTGATCTCAACTTTAAATATTCTCGCGAAAAGGTAATGTCCAAGCTCATGAAGTAATATTAAGGTACAGAAAACAAGTAATGCGATAAATATATAAATTAAAATCAGCTCCTTATAAGCTCATCAATTAATTGCCTTGCACGGATATCAGTTTTGTTAATATCCTCAAGTGCAGGCTCAGAAATAAATTCAATTTTATCCACAGCCGCGGTTACAAGATCCATGATATCTGTAAAGGATATCTTCTTGTCAAGGAAAAGTGCTACGGCCCTTTCATTTGCACCGTTAAGTGCCGCTCCAAGGTTACCGCCCTTATCAAGCACCTTATATGCAAGGTCAAGAAGCTTAAAGGTCTTAAGATCTGGCTTCTTGAAGGTAAGAGATCCAAGCTCGGTCAGATCAAGAGGTTTAAGAGTACCCGTGCATCTGTCGGGATAGGAGAGAGCGTACTGAACACAAAGTCTCATATCGGGACAGCTAAGCTGTGCGATAACAGCATTATCAATATATTCCACCATTGAATGAACTATGCTCTCAGGGTGAACAACGACCTTGATATTTTCCCCTTTTACGTCAAAAAGGTATCTTGCCTCGATAACCTCAAATCCCTTGTTCATAAGAGTTGCGCTGTCGATAGTTATCTTGGGACCCATCTTCCATGTGGGATGAGCAAGAGCCATTTCAGGGGTTATACCCGAAAGCTCCTCTCTTGTACGTCCGAAAAAGGGTCCTCCGGAGGCAGTAAGCCATATAGACTTTATATCCTCATGACGGCTGTTTCCAATGCACTGAAATATAGCGGAATGCTCGCTGTCAACGGGAAGGATCTTGACATTATTCTCCTTTGCAAGCCTATTTACTATCTCACCCGCACACACTATCGTTTCTTTGTTGGCAAGAGCCAGTGAAACACCGGATCTCAATACCGCAACAGATGGAGCAAGACCTGCCTTACCGGTAATAGAATTAATAACACAATCGCTATTACCCGAGCCCGCAATATCGATTATTGCCTGTTCTCCGCTGACTATACGCGTATCGGTATCAGCCACCTTGATTCTAAGCTCTTTTGCAGCATTTTCGGATAGAACACCGCATATTTTCGGTCTGAACTCTCTGATCTGCTCTTCTAATTTTGAAACGTTTACCGCTCCGCAAATAGCATCTACCTTAATATTCTGAGTTCTTGCAACGTCGAGAGCCTGTGTTCCGACAGAACCGGTAGAACCGAGAACGGTTATCGATTTTTCATAGATAGTTTTCATCGTAGCACCTTAAAGAATGTTGTTGGCGATAAACGGAATGTTCAAGAGAAGGTAGAGAATCGAAGCTGTTGCGATAATAGAATCAAATCTGTCCATAATACCGCCATGTCCGGGAATAAGATTACCATAATCCTTGAGCTCATAGTTTCTTTTAACAAGAGATGCTATAAGGTCTCCGCAGATCGATATAATGCAGAGAAGCACGCCCATTACCGCAAGCAATATATAACAGGGATCGCAGTTAAAGAATCTTTCAAGCACTACACCGAAAACTATAAAACCTAAAAGACAGCAAAGGAGTCCTCCTACTGCACCCTCAACGGTTTTCTTGGGGCTTACATCAGGAATAAGCTTATGTTTACCGAAAAACACGCCCGCAAAATATGCACCTGTATCAGACACCCATGCTGAAATAAACACTAAAAGGAAGAGATACTGACCGTTTGCGGATTCTCTTATCGCAATTATCGAGGAAAATCCGAAGATTATGTAGAATATCATTACAAATACGGTAGACGCATTCATGGGAGAATGCTTTCCGTGAGAAAATACCGAATATGAAAGTATATAAAACATAAATGCAACGAAAACAACAACAACAAGGTTACTCATTGACATTTTAAGATCTAATACTCTTACGGTTAAAGGTAAGAACACAGAAATTATATACGCCGGAACAGATATAGCCCATACATTTCTGTATTTGATACAGCCAAGCATCTCATAACAAGCCATAAGAGACAAAGCAGAGATTATAATATCAAGGGCTATAGTATCGGAAAATATAATACAAGGAACGAGAAGCAGTACCATTACTGCACCGCTTATTACACGTGTAAGCATTGATTAAAGTCCTCCGTAACGTCTTTGTCTTTGGTAGAAATTTTCGACGGCCTTGTCAATATCCTCAGGGGTAAGATCGGGCCAGAGAGTATCTGTAAAATAGAATTCGGAATAAGCACTCTGCCAGAGAAGGAAGTTGGAAAGCCTCTGTTCGCCCGCTGTACGGAAAATAAGATCGGGCATAGCACAATTATTGGTATAGAGTCTGTCTTCTATATCCTTTTCCGAAAGCTCAGTTATACCGTCCTTGATTGCTGAATTAACCGCATGAACGATCTCATCCTTACCGCCGTAATTTATGGCAATATTCAGATGACGGGTATTGTTTTTAGAGCCCTGTTCAACATCTGCCATCATCTTTTTCATCTTGTCTGACAAGGGTGTCTTATCACCGATAAAACGGATGCACACATCCTTCTTCATCATTACGTCAAGAGCTTCTTGTATGTAATCAAAGAAAAGATTCATCAAAGCATCGACCTCGGTCTTGGGACGCTTCCAGTTCTCAGTAGAAAAGGCATATACCGTAACGGTATTGATACCTATTTCGCCGCAATAGTCGGTGATCCTTTTAAAAACCTTAGCACCCTGGCTATGTCCAAATTCACGAGGCATACCTCTCTTCTTTGCCCATCTGCCGTTACCGTCCATAATAAAGGCAATATGCCGGAGACGCTGGTCAACCTTGATCTCTTGCTTTTCAACTTCTTTTTTCTTAAATAAAGCCATATTTTAATATCTCCATAAATGCTCATAAAGTCACGCCGAAAATTCAGCGTGACTGTGAGTTAACTATATTAATGTCAGATAGACATGATCTCCTTGTTCTTTGCATCAGCAACAGAGTCAAGAGCCTTGATGTACTTGTCTGTAAGATCCTGAACAGACTTTTCGGATGCCTTCTGCTCATCCTCGGTCATCTCGCCTGCCTTCTTCATATCCTTGCACTTGTCGTTAGCATCACGGCGGATATTACGGATAGCGACCTTTGCATCCTCTGTCATTTTAGCAACTTCCTTAGTAAGCTGCTTTCTCTTTTCCTCTGTAGGCTGAGGGAATGCAAGTCTGATAAGCTTACCGTCGTTAACGGGCTGAAGTCCGAGATCGGATGCCTGAATAGCCTTCTCGATAGCCTTAAGAGTAGTAGCATCCCAAGGGCTGATAACAAGAGTTCTTGCATCGGCTGCCTTAACCTCAGCGATAGCATTTATCTGTGTGGGAGCACCGTAGTAATCAACAGTGATCTTATCAAGAACGGCTGCGTTAGCTCTGCCTGCGCGAATGGTAGTAAGCTCGTGCTCAAAGCCTGCTACGCTCTTTTTCATCTTTTCTTCGTAAACCTTAACATCGAGTTTCATTTTATTTACCTGCCTTTACAATAGTTCCTATATTTTCGCCCATAACGGCTCTTTTAATATTTTCTGCCTTATCAAGGCCAAATACAAACAATGGGATATTATTCTCCATACAGAAGCTTGCTGCTGTTGTATCAATAACCTTAAGACCCTTGGCAAGGATCTCAGAATAAGTAATCTCAGCAAGGCGAACTGCTGTTGGATCAACCTTGGGGTCTGCGGTGTAAACACCGTCGATATTCTTCGCCATAAGTATAACGTCTGCACCGATCTCAGCCGCACGTAGAGCCGCTGTTGTATCTGTGGAGAAGAAGGGACTTCCGATACCGCATCCGAAGATAACTACTCTTCCCTTTGAAAGATGCCTTCTTGCCGAAGCGTTTGTATAAACCTCGGCAAACTGCTTCATTTCAATTGCAGTAAGAACTCTCGCATCAACGCCTAAATTAATAAGAGTATCCTGAAGAGCCAAGGAATTGATAGTTGTAGCAAGCATACCCATATGGTCAGCACGGTTACGGTCCATATAACCACCCTGTCTGCCGCGCCAGATATTACCTGCACCTACAACGATAGCAACCTCGGTTCCTGCCTCAACACATTCCTTAACGGTAGCACAAACCTCGTTTACAAAATCGAAGTTAAGAATACCGTCAGCGCCCGCCGCCAAAGCCTCTCCCGAAAGCTTTAAAAGTATTCTCTTATATACCGGCTTAGTTACTGCTTCGCTCATTTTATGATATTCCTCCGGTTAAATTATTTTCACCTATTATTTTACTATAAATATTCAATTTTGTAAATAGGAAATTTGAATTTAGATTGTGAATTTTATATATTTATCGATTAAGCCTTAATGATATAACGTAGAAAGCCAAAACAACGCTCAGAAGGCACAAATTAAGGGTCGTGGCACTGTTTACAAGGCTCTGAGAAATATAGCCGCACAGCGAAAGAAAGTACGCGGTATTTACCGTACTCGCCCTTCCCTTCTCAACAGCCTTTTGTCTGCTTTTAATAATAAAAAATATTATCGAAAACCATGACAAAACACCTAAAACACCGCCTGTCATAAGGATCTGTACAGGCTCACTATGTGAGGATAAAACAGATAATCCCTCAAAGACTCTCTCTACATCGGTATATTGACCGCGAAGCATTTCAGGTCCTAAGCCGAAGATCTTACCTTTGAGATCAAAATCGGCATATTTTTCAAGAGAAACCCTCCATATCAGACCTCTGTGCGACCCGAAATCATCATTAAATGTAAATACAGTATACAAGAGAACAGACAAAAGAGCAGCAAGTGATACTATAAGCACAGACTTAAAGAACTTTTCTCTTATCCTCGGCATATCTCTTTTATCAAGAGTCAGTTTGATATATAAAAACAAAAATAACAGAAGAGCCACCGTACTTACTCTTATATCAAGAGCAACAGAGCATATTCCGGTCACCCTTTTAAGTAAAGGTTCAAAGCAAGGCAAAAGCTCTATGATCAGCGCTTCAAGCGAAAATATAATACCGATCAAAAAGCTTCTTTTCAGACGATATTTTTCGTTAAATAAATATCTTAAGGATATTATCAAGGCAATACCCAAGCCGATATATACACCGTCAGATATAATTAGAAGCGTACTTCCCGCAAGTACACAGATAAAGCTCAAATTTACTATATACCCAAGTTTGCTTTTTACCTCGGTAAAAAATACCGATGTCAAAGGAAGCATAAGAGATATGTAACCGCTTAACCAGTTTGTATTTCCGTAGGTAGAAAAATATTGATATTTTTGCTTGTCCATCAGCCCCTCAGACAGCCCAAGAATATCAAGACCCGAAAACTGCAGTATTCCCACAAGCAGAAGAACTGCATTCACAGCATATATCGAGAGCCAAATATTATGTGAATATAGATAATTTCTTGTTATAAAGAAAAATATCACAGCAAGCATTACAACAGTAAAGGAGCCGATATACCAACCGTTATAGCCTATAAACGATGCCGCAGGATCCTTTGATAATACCGATGAAATCAAGCAAGAAAGTGTAAATACAACAACAGATATTTCAATGCTGTTTAAATCGAATTTAATGCTTTTTTTAATTATTTTATACACCGTTACAATCGACACACAAAAAACAAATATAACACTCAAACAAAAGAAGGCAGAAAATTTTGCTTCTATAATGTTAAAATATCGATTATCGGTATATACGGCAACAACCGTTAAAAGCAAAATTATAAATATACTGCATATCCGCGACAATCTCTCGGTCATAATACCCCATCCAAACAAGATTTTAATAGTTTAATTATACTATAATCATTGTCATATTGCAAGAGAATAACATATTCAATAATACAATAAAGGACAAAATCAACTGATTTCGTCCTCGATTTTTTAAACCGTTTTCGCAATACTCATAACGTAGACCTTTTCCGCACCCTTGCTTTTAAGTAGCTTTGCACATCTGACAACTGTGGCACCCGTAGTGGTTACATCATCTATTAGTATAACTCGCTTACCTTTAAGTATACTTGTATAACCCGCTTTAATTTTATAGCTTTGTGCTGCATTTACTTCTCTCTGTTTTCTTGTAAGAGTTTTCTGCCTTTCACCGCCTGCATTAAAAAGACAATCGATATATTCAAAGCCTGACAGCGCAGAGAAGCCTTTAGCCAAGCAAAGAGCCTGATCGTGTCCGTAATATCGAACCGTTTTGGGATTTCTCGGAACGGAGGTAACTACGTAATCATCATCCTTCAGTCTCGGCAAAAGCTCGTTATACATTTCGTTACACAGAAAATTAAAATAACTGTCTCTATTCTTGCGCTTGATAATAAACAGAAGATTTTTAATAATGCTCTCCGTCTTATCGTACTGAACGAGATGCACCTCCGCGTCCACAATCTCACCAATATTATCGGGAACACCGCACCAGCATTCCTTAATCGGTTGTCCGCACTTTCTGCAGAACTCCTCCTTGTGCTCTTCCCATTTCTTCTTACATTCCTCGCAGAATGCTGACTCATCCCAATAGTCCAACAGCTCCTCACAGCCTAAGCATACAGGAGGATAAAATATACCGAGGAGACGGTTTAGCTTTTGCTTTATTTTTCCTCTATCGCCTTGCATAGCCAACCCTTAAGTCCCGTATATCGGAGCGCCTTTCTGTTATTATCAACCATCCCGTAAACTACGTTACCACTGCCTACGATAATAACCATTTCCTGCGCACGGGTAACTGCTGTATAAAGAAGATTTCTGGTAAGAAGCTTGGGAGAATAGTTATATGAGGGTATAATCACGATAGGATATTCACTTCCCTGACTTTTATGGATGGTAATTGCATACGCATGCTCTAATTCATCAAGCTGTGTAAAATCATACACAACGCTTTTACCGTCAAAGTCGACCTCTACAGTTTCTTCAGACGTATCTATCTTACGGATAACACCTATGTCACCGTTAAATACACCAACACCCTTAAGACCGCTCTTGTTCCATTCTATATCATAGTTGTTTCTTATCTGCATTATCTTATCACCCTCACGGAAAATAACGTCGCGGACGTTCTTCTGCGTTTTTCCCTTGGAGGAAGGATTAAGAGTTGCCTGCAAAATCGAATTCATGACCGCAGTTCCTGCAGCACCTTTGTGTGAGGGCGTGATTATCTGTATATCCTCCATAGGATCAACACCGTAAGCCTTTGGAAGCCTTACCTTGCATAGCTGTGCTATAGTCTGTGCAATATCGGAGTCCTCACGGGGCATGAAGAAAAAGTCAGAGCTTTTGGTCTCGATATCGGGATATTCACCCGAATTTATAAGATGAGCGTTTGTAATAATAAGGCTTTCCTTAGCCTGTCGGAATATCTCCTTAAGCTTTACAGTTGAAAAAACAGATGCCTCTATAAGATCGTTTAACACGTTACCTGCACCCACCGACGGGAGCTGATCTACGTCTCCTATAAGCATAAGCCTTGCCGCAGGCTTCATAGCCTTCAAAAGAGATTCGAGAAGGAAAATATCCACCATGGATGCTTCATCGACAATAACAACATCTTCTTCAAGAAGATTGTTTTCATCGCGGCGGAAGGCAGGCTCATTATCCTTTGAATACTCCATTTCAAGCAGACGGTGAATAGTCTTAGCCTCACATTGTGTAGCCTCTGACATTCTCTTGGCAGCTCTGCCTGTTGGCGCACAGAGAACTATATTATAGCTCATATCTCCCAATATTTGCATAACTGCCTTGATTATAGTGGTCTTACCCGTACCGGGACCACCGGTAAGTATCATAACACCGCTGTTTATAGCTGATACGATAGCCTTACGCTGAACCGTCTCATATTCAATATCCTCGATCTCCTCGATCTTAGTTATAAAACGGTCAAGGTCTGACAAATGAACCTTCGGACATAATCTGTCTATATTTATAAGCTTTTTTGTAACGTAGGTCTCCGCCTGATAATATTTTTTAAGATAAACGCGTGTGCCCGAATTTGTCTCTACGTAAACAAGCTCTCCCGATTCCCTTAAAGCACCTAACTGAGTTTCTATCTCCGATTCCTCAACCCGAAGTAACTGTGCAACTGCGGGAACGAGCTTAACAAAGGGTATATAACAGTGTCCGTTCTGAATACCGTTAAGGTTGATAAAATATTTGATTCCGCTTTTAATTCTGCCCGGAGCATTATTAGGTATATCAAGTGTTCGAGCAACCATATCAGCCTTGGAGAAGCTGATACCGTATATCTCTTCGCAGAGAATATAAGGATCCTGCTTTATCATATCGATGGCTGCGACTCCCCACTTCTGATATATGCGTACCGAGACCATAGGTCCAAAGAATTCACGGCAAAACATCATTACTGTTCTTATACCGAACTGTGTCTTAAAGTTTTCACCTATTTCTCTCGCCTTCTTTTCAGAAATACCGCTTATCTGTGCCAACCAATCGGGATGATGCTCAAGAACGTCAAAGGTATCCTCGCCGAACTTGTCGACTATCCTTCTGGCGGTAACTGCACCTATCCCCTTGACGGTCTTTGATGCTAAATATCTGTAGATGGCCTGTGTGGTTGAAGGAAGCTGCTTTTCATAATATTCAACACGGAACTGCTTACCGAAGCTTTGATGTATCTGCCAATTGCCGAGAGCTTTAATAATTTCACCCTCGGCTAAATACGGCATAATACCCACTATTGTATAGAGTTCAGCTTCACCGATGGCAATATCACATACCGTATAGCCGGTTTCCTCATTTGAGTAAACAATATGCTCTACAGTACCCTCTATTTCTACATATTGCGCATCATAATCCTTCTGCATATCAAACATATTATTGTTCCGTATAATAATTTTAATTATCCGCCCGTAAAAACGGGCGGATCGGTATCAGATTATATGTTCTTTAAAAGAACCTCTGCAAGATCGGTCTTTTCCCAGGGAAGATCGAGATCCTCTCTGCCCATATGACCGTATGCCGCTGTCTGACGGTATATAGGACGGCGAAGATCAAATCGCTCGATAATAGCGGCAGGACGAAGATCGATAGACTTCTTAACTGCCTCAGCAATCTTAACCTCATCCTCCTTAGCTGTACCAAAGGTCTCAACAAGGAGAGAAACAGGGTGTGCTACACCGATAGCGTAAGCGATCTGCACCTCACACTTATCAGCAAGACCTGCTTTAACTACGTTCTTGGCAATATATCTTGCCGCGTAAGCAGCACTACGGTCAACCTTAGTCGGGTCTTTTCCTGAGAACGCACCACCACCGTGACGGGAATATCCACCATAGGTATCTACGATGATCTTTCTGCCGGTTAAACCGCTGTCTCCCATAGGACCGCCGATTACGAATCTTCCGGTAGGATTAACGTATATCTTTGTTGCTTCATCCATGAAATCAGCAGGAATAACATATTTAATAACATTTTCTATAAGATCTTTGCGAATAGTTTCAAGAGTTACGTCATCGTCATGCTGCGTGGAGAGAACAACCGTATCAACTCTTGCAGGAACACCGTTACGGTATTCGATTGTCACCTGAGATTTACCATCGGGACGAAGGTACTTGAGCATGCCGTTCTTTCTTACCTCTGTAAGTCTTCTTGCAAGCTTATGTGCAAGGGATATGGGCATAGGCATAAGCTCGGGAGTTTCGTTTGCCGCAAAGCCAAACATCATACCCTGGTCGCCTGCACCTGTATCATACTTATCGGTCATCTCACCGTTTTTCGCTTCAAGAGATCTGTCGACACCCATCGCAATATCGGGAGACTGCTTATGTATCATGTTTATAACAGCGCAGGTCTCTGCATCAAAGCCGTATTTAGCTCTGTTATAGCCGATAGAATCAACAACTTCGCGCACGATAGACTGAAAATCAACTGTAGCCTTTGTTGTTATCTCACCCATGATGCTTACAACACCTGTAGTGGTGGTTGTCTCACAAGCAACTCTGGACATAGGATCCTGTCTGAGCATTTCGTCAAGTATAGCATCAGAAATACAGTCACACATTTTATCGGGATGACCTTCAGTTACCGACTCTGATGTAAAATAAGTAATAACGTCTTTCATTTTGTACCTCCTCGGGAATAATAAGAGCGCCTCAGGAAATCCCGAGGCGCTTAAAGAACATAATCTTGCTCTCATCTCTCAGGATTTAGCACCTTACTTATGCAGGTTGCCGGGCTTCACAGGGCCAGTCCCTCCGCCGCTCTTGATAAGATAAATAGTTTATGTATTTAGTATAACAAAATAAATTGTAGAAATATAGCTTATTTTATTACGTTTATTTTAATAATTGAGTCGAGAGTTCCGAGCTTTTCAAGAACTGATGCAGGAATATCACCGATTATCTCAATAATAGTATAAGCATAATCTCCCTTGGAACGGTTAAGCATATTCTCAATGTTAAGTCCTTCCTCGGAAACAATAGCGGATATCTTTGCGAGCATATTCTGAACATTCTTGTGCATAATGCAGATTCTCGCATCACCGTCATGGGGCATAGAAGCATTGGGGAAGTTCACCGAGTTCTTGATGTTACCGCTTTCAAGGTACTCAACAAGCTGATGAGCAGCCATTACTGCACAGTTATCCTCAGATTCTGCGGTAGACGCGCCGAGGTGAGGAATAGCAACGATGCCGGGAACATTGATGGTCTCCTCTGTGGGGAAGTCAACAACATATCTCTTAACCTTACCGGAGGCAAGTGCTGCCTTCATATCGTCAGCATTTACAAGATCAGCTCTGGAGAGGTTGATAATGCGAACACCGTCATTCATCTTTGCAAAATTCTCTTCACAGAACATACCCTTTGTCTCAGGGGTGGAGGGAACGTGAACGGAAATATAGTCAGCATGAGCATAAACCTCATCATAGCTTGATGCCTTACGAACCGCTCTGGAAAGTCTCCATGCACCTTCAACGGTAACATAGGGGTCATAACCGATAACCTTCATACCCATATTATGAGCAGCGTTTGCAACCATACCACCGATAGCACCGAGACCGATAACACCGAGTGTCTTTCCGGCAAGCTCGTTACCTGCAAACTGAGACTTACCCTTCTCAACAAGCTTTGCAACATTCTCCTGACCTGCGAGGCTGTTAGCCCAGTTCACACCGCCTACTACATCACGAGCCGCAAGAAGCAATGCACAGATTGCAAGCTCCTTAACACCGTTAGCGTTAGCGCCGGGAGTATTGAAAACTACGATACCCTGCTCTGCACACTTGTCAACGGGAATGTTGTTAACGCCTGCACCGCAACGAGCGATAGCCTTAAGCTCAGGACCGAAGGTCATATCATGCATAGCCGCAGAACGAACCATTATAGCATCGGGATTTTCTACATCATCAGCAACATTGTACTGTGTTCTGTCAAATATATCTGTGCCAACCTTGGCAATCTTATTTAATAACTTAATATTCTTCATAATAATTACTCCAATTATGCTTTGGGATTATTCTTTGCGAACTCATCCATAAATTTAACGAGTGCTTCAACACCCTCTGTGGGCATTGCATTATAGATAGAAGCTCTCATACCGCCAACGGATCTGTGACCCTTAATGTTTTTGAAGCCTGCAGCACCTGCTTCGGAAGCAAACTTCTTATCAAGATCAGCATCACCTGTAACGAAGGTAACATTCATCATGGAACGAGCTTCCTTCTCAACAGGAGCGATGTAGTAATCCTGATTGTCGAGGTAATCATAAAGTACTGCGCACTTCTTCTCGTTGATAACCTTCATACCGTCAAGACCGCCGATGGAAAGGATCCATTCATAAACGAGCTTAGCGATATAGATACACCAGCAAGGAGGGGTATTGTACATGGAATCCGCATCAGCAATTGTCTTATAATCAAGCATTACGGGGATATCTTCACGGGAGTTACCCATAAGATCCTCACGGATGATAACGATGGTAAGACCTGCAGGAGCCATGTTCTTCTGCGCGCCGGCATAGATAACACCGAACTTAGAAACGTCAACGGGCTCGGAAATGATGCAGGAGCTCATGTCAGCAACAAGGGGAATATCACCGGTATCGGGGATATAGTTCCACTTGGTACCGTAAATAGTATTATTGAAGCAGATATGTACATAGTCTGCATCGGGACGGAAATCAGCCTTTGTGAGCTTGGGGATATATGTATTATTCTTATCCTCGCTGGTCGCTACAAGCTTAACATCGCCGTACTTCTGTGCTTCCTTATAAGCCTTCTTGGAGAACTGACCTGTAACAACGTAGTCAGCCTTCTTGTTCTTATTCATAAGGTTAAGAGGTACTGCGGAGAACTGTGTGGATGCGCCGCCCTGTACGAAAAGAACCTTATAGTTATCGGGAATATTCATAAGCTTACGAAGAAGTGCCTCTGCTTCCTGGATAATTGCTTCATAATCCTTGGAACGGTGGCTCATCTCCATTACGGACATACCGCTGTCACCGTAGCAAATAAGATCCTTCTGTGCCTTTTCAAGAACTTCCATGGGGAGCATGGAGGGTCCTGCTGAGAAATTGTAAACTCTGTTCATTGTTATATCTCCTAAATTAATTGTATTTTATATTATAAGATCTTTTGCAGATCTTTTCGGTACATGATGAACATTATATTCATCTCTGTAATACTTAACGCTTCCCTGCGCATCCTCTAAAACAGGGGATTCAGCGGGATAGCCTAATGCAAGGACTAATTTCGGCTTGATGTTTTCGGGAAGCGAAAAATACTCAGATACAGCCTTGATATCAAAGCTACCGATCATACATATACCTATGCCCTTTTCACAAGCCATAAAATTAACCGTCTGTGCCGCGATACCAACATCCTTGAGATATAGCGTCTCGTTCTCACAGCATTCAAGGTCATGACAAATTACCATATACGCTGTAGGAGACTTATCGGCATCGGGACCGCTGTAATTTTCAAGAAATCCTGCCCAACGAGTCTTCGAACGCATAAAAGTGCATTTCTCTTCATCGGTCACAAGCAGATATTTCAATGCCTGAAAATTACAGCTTGAGGGGATGAAGCGCAGGTTTTCTACGAATTCAAGAAGAATATCAGCGCCGACTCGTCTTGACATATCAAAGCTTCGTATAGATCTTGCCTTAACTAAAAGATCCCTGATCATTACTTTATAACAAAATGCTTGGGCAAGCCGTTTTCATATTCAATATCGGGTTCGCCAAAGGTAAGAGGAGCGATATATTTAAGACATTCATCGGTAACGTTATTACCGCGCTCATTGATAAATTCACGGGGAACCTCGCGAACCATATTAGCGATCTTCTGAATATCCTCGCTTCCGGTTTCAACCTTATAAGGATCATTTGAGGTACGAACATAGGTCATCATCTTTCCTGTCGTACCCTCGCAAGCAGCCTTAACCGCAGCAGCACCAACCATAATTGATTCATCAAGGTCTGCCTTACTTGCGATATGGGATGCACATCTCTGAAGAATATTCAACTCAACAGAACGAACCTTACAACCGATTTTTTCCTTAACAGCAAGTTCAAGTGCCTTACCTGTACCGGAAAGGTATGCATGACCGAAGGCATCAACAACACCGCTCTGTGCAGATGCACCTACGTATGTTCCGTCAGCCATTCTGGCACCCTCGGAAACTGCAACAACTACATTGGGATGAACCTCAAGTGCTGCGCGAACATCCTCCATGAAGTTATCCATATCAAAGTCAACCTCGGGAAGATATACAAGGTCGGGAGCAACATCAGCATAGAGACGAGGAAGCGCTGCCGCACAGGTAAGCCAACCTGCATCACGTCCCATGATCTCAACAATGGTAACAGCCTTTACCTTATAAACCGCTGTATCACGGAGTATCTCCTGCATGGATGCCGCTATATACTTAGCGGCAGAGCCGTAACCGGGAGTATGGTCTGTACCCATAACGTCGTTATCGATAGTTTTAGGCACACCCATTATTCTCATTTCATAATCATTCTGTGCACAATATGCGGAAAGCTTTGCAACGGTATCCATAGAATCGTTACCGCCGATATAGAAGAAATATCTGATATCGTGAGCTTTGAAGAAATCAATTATCTGCTCATATACCTCAGGCTTTTCATCCATCTTGGGAAGCTTAAGTCGGCATGAACCGAGTGCCGCCGCAGGAGTATGTGAGAGAAGCTTAAGATCTGCTTCGCCCTTTATAATTTCGGAAAGGTTACAGATAGTACCCTTTAATATACCTTCAACACCGTTGAGTGCTCCGTAAATAGTACCGATGGCCTCGCGCTCAAATGCGCCCTTTATGACACCTGCAAGGGTGGCGTTTATAGCAGCTGTAGGTCCGCCTGACTGACCTACTATAGCATTACCTTTTAACATATAAATAATCCCTTCGTCAAAAAATATAAATATATATATTATGATACTACATTGTGAACAATTTGTCAATAGCATTTAAACAAAAAAAGAGAAGTAAGGTGAATAAATTACACTTTACTTCCCTGTTTTGTTCATTTGATTAATTCTTCACATTTATTGAGAGTCTTTACAAGGGGATAAATAAGTATACCGCAAAGAAGATTACTTACCCCGTGGATAATATCAAAGGGCAAACCGGCCGCAACCCATGCAATAGTCTTCTCAAAATCCAAGCCCATAATAAGAGCCTGCGACGGTGCGTACAAAATGCCGTAGAGAAATCCGTGAAGGGAGCACACCACCATATATACGATAGGTGCGACCTTATTCGGAAGTCTTTTTGGTATCAGCATCGCAAACGCCCAAAGCACCGTCCATATATAGAGATAAGGAAGCCACCATGTGTTAAAGCCGTTAAACAATCCCATCATAAATACGTAAATATATATCGGATACAATGCTTTAACTCGGTATACTACCGTTGCCGCAACGATAAGAACTCCTGTGAGATGAATATTCGGTAATGCAGAGAGAATGAGCTGAGTAACGTACATCATCGCTCCGAGCATACCGAAGACCGTAACATCTTTGATCTTTCTTTTCAAGGCTATTTACTCACTATAAAGTTATATGTAGTGCCGTTTTCGATCTCGGTCATATCAACGCCCGTAAGTGCCTGCTCACCGTTGATACAGAACATCCAATAAGTCTGGTCAATATCATAGTCTGCTGTTACACCGCAAACAGTTTTAACATAGAGACCGTACTGACCCTCTTCGCCTTCGATAAGTCCGTGCTCCATAAGTGCTTCACCTACAGTTTCGGCATCGGTGTAGATATGATATCTTAACACGTTACCTTCGATATCTGTAGCGGAAAACTTGAAATCTTTTTCACCCTCACCGAGAATGTTGTCATCAAAGTCACCTAAGCCGTCAGGCTCTTTAACTTCTGCATTAGTGTCACCGTCAGAAGCAGACCCTGTTTTGTCTGATACATCAGGTTTTTCAGTCGAGGATGCAAAGGTTTCGGGTGACTCTTTTGTATCCTCTTTTTTCTCGATTTTGCCGCTGCATGAGGTTGTAATAAGTGCCATAGCCGCAATAAGCACGATACAAAGAATGCAGGACAACGCTTTTGTTAATGTTGTCTTTTTCATTTTTTGTTTCTCCTGTAATATTAAATTCCTTACATCCGGCACTCGCAGATATACGTAAGCTTTTGTCCGTAAAGTATTTCGACTCGGTACCTTCCCTATTCACCTTCTCAAGCGAACTCAATGGCTTTTCCCCGATTTGCGGCATCGGGTAGAATAAGGAATATATTATGTACCTCACGGCGGCGTGCCCGTACAGGATTCTCACCTGTTTCCATTATCGGACAATGAGAATTATATCACAAAAAAATTATTTAATCAAGTATTAATGAAAAAGTTATTCTGCTTCTTCTCCATCAGCGCTTACGGGTGTCTCCGAAGGCTCATAAGTCTCTGTACCGTCAGTAGTATATTCGGGAGATTGATCGGTTATCTCTTCAAGAGCAAGTGTATATTTATTGCCGTCAATAAGAGGAACACTGCTTATCAAATCGGTTGAGAGCTCGCCGTTAATATAGAGCTTCCATATAACAGTAGGAGTGTCTTTATCCGCCTTAATTCCGTTTACAGATTCAATAATATATCCACCTTCGGTCTTTTCGCCCTTCAGCACCCCTTCATCCATGAGCGCATCAACAAGAAAAGTCTTATCAGTTTCAAGCTCAAGCTTTTCCTTTTTACCCTCGGAATCCTTAACAATAAGCGTAAAGCCCATGGCTACCGTTTCAAGCGCCTTGTGCTTCTCATCTTTTTTGCAGGAAACAAGTGTTGACCCGCAGGTAACCACGATAACTAAAGTAAGAGCGAGAGCAAGTACTCTCTTTAAGGTAAATGTCTTCATTTTACGTCTCCTAAATAATTGATATATAAATCTTATCACATTTTTTACGTGATTTCAAGATATTTCTCAAAACCTTATTGAAGATACTATAATTATATGTTATAATATTTAATTGAAATGAGGTGATTATATGAAGCTTACAAGTGAAATTGAAACCGCACTCAGAATACTCTTCGAGAACGGTCACGAGGCCTACTGTGTCGGAGGCTGTGTAAGAGATCACCTTATGGGTATACAACCCCACGATTACGACATTACAACCTCGGCAAAACCGCAGGAGATACTTGAATGCTTCACCGAATATAAAACACTTACCGTCGGTCTGAAGCACGGGACCGTAACGGTTATAATAAATGGCGAGCCAATCGAGATAACGACCTACCGTATCGACGGCGAATACAAGGATTCGCGACACCCCGAAACGGTAGCGTTCACCAAAGATCTCCGCGAAGATACATCCCGACGTGATTTTACGGTCAATTCCATTGCATATTCTCCCGTTACAGGCTATACAGACCATCATAACGGAATAAAGGATATAGATAATAAAATAATCAGATGTGTCGGTGAGCCATATAAACGCTTTACAGAGGACGCTTTACGCATTCTTCGTGCCCTGCGTTTTGCCTCAACTCTCGGATTCACAATTGAGGATGAAACGTCCAAGGCAATACACGATCTGAAGCTTTTACTAAAAAACATTGCTGCAGAACGCATATACACCGAATTTACCAAGCTTATCTGCGGAAAAAATGCAAGAAAGATATTGAACGAGTTTCACGATGTTATAGCAGTCTTCATCCCCGAAATAACTCCGATGGTTGGGTTTGAACAGAATAACCCTCACCATTGCTACGATGTGTACACACATACTCTGGTATCTCTTGAATCTATCGCCCCCGAGCCCCTTTTGCGTTGGACAATGCTTCTCCATGATATAGGCAAGCCGCATTGCTATACCGAAAACGAAACGGGAGGGCATTTCTACGGCCATTATAAAATAAGCTCTGATATTACAAAAACAGTTCTCAAAAGATTAAAGGCTTCAAAGGAAATGATCGAACATACCGCTCTTCTGGTATACCGTCACGACACCTTAATACCTATAACCGATAAATCTATCCGTCGTTTGCTGATGAAAATGGGAGAGGAGGATATCTTCCTTCTCTATGATATCAACCGCGCCGATGCCAAAGCTCAGGCAAAGCATCAAATCAAACAAAGACTTGAGAGAATAGATCTTTTGGAGCAGAAAACAAAAGAAATCATCGCTAAAAACGAATGCTTCACAAAAAAAGCTCTTGCAATAAACGGAAACGACCTTATAGATGCCGGTATTCCAAAGGGTAAAGAAATAGGGATAATTATTGATAAGCTTCTTTGCGCTGTTGTTGATCAAAAGATCGAAAACAATAAAGAGGCCCTTATCAAAAGAGCCTCTCAGATATATCGATCCCTATAGGCAATCCCTGATCTTTTGAAGAGCAGCCTTCTCTATACGTGAGACGTATGATCTTGATATACCAAGCTGCTTTGCGATCTCTCTCTGTGTTTTAGAAGGCTTCATATTAAGCCCGTATCTCAGAACTATAATCTCCTTTTCCCTTTCGCTGAGCTTGGTATTAACAATTTCCAAAGCCTTTTTGCAGTACATGCGGGAATTAATATCCTCTGCTATAGTATCCTCACAGCATATAATATCTATATAGGTCAGAGGATTACCGTCCTTATCCATATCTATGGCTTCGTTTATAGACACCTCGTTCTGAAGCTTCTTTTTACTGCGGAAATGCATTAATATCTCATTCTGCAAGCACTTTCCGGCGTAGGTGGCAAACCGTGCACCATTCGAAACGTCAAAGGAATCTATAGCCTTGATAAGACCTATCGTACCTATCGACATCAGATCCTCGGATTCATCCGAGCCTGTGTAATATTTCTTGACGATATGGGCTACAAGACGGAGATTATGTTCGATAAGCTTCTCTCTTGCGTCACTGTCCCCCTTCCTTGCAAGCTCAAAATATCTTTTTTCGTCCTGTGCCGAAAGCGGTGGCGGAAAACTCTGTGTATTTGAAACCCTGAGAAATATACCCACAAAGCTCATCACCGCGTTAAATAAGGCAGAAAACAAATATATCAACTCCGTTTAAAACTTCTTTAAAATATATGAAAAAGGTAGTATTATTATGAATTATGCAGTAACAGACATAGGCTCAAATACAGTTAAGTGTGAGGTGTTCTCTTACACAGACGGAAAACTCCTGTCCATCGACTTTTCAAGCGAGCAGTTAGGTCTTATATCAAGAATTAAAAGCGGAGTCCTCCCGTATGAAGATATCTCTCTTCTTTGCGAAACTGTATCAAAATATAAAGCACTTGCAGAAAAGCATAATGCAAAATTATATTGCTTTGCTACCGAGAGTCTTCGCAGGGTGAGTAATTTCGATGAAGTTAAAAAGGCTGTAAGTAACCGTCTCGGACTTGAGATCGACCTCATCAGCGGCAAGGATGAAGCAATACTGAGCTTTGAGGGATTCCAAGCACAGTCACCTGAGATCGAATGTGGTATCATGGCGGATATGGGCGGAGGAAGCACCGAGATACTTAAATTTGATAACGGAAGGCCAATAAGATCAAACTCCTTTCGTTTCGGCTGTTTGTCGCTTCGCAGTGAATATGTTAAAGCTCGGTTTCCCACCGAAGACGAAAAGCAATGGATAATCAACCGTGTACATAATGAGCTTAACATCCATTCCTGGATCGGAAAATCAAACCGTCTCTGCCTTATCGGAGGAACAGGCTCCGCAGTCGCCAAAATGGCAATAGAACTGGGGTTCACCGATATACCCGAATTCAAAAAGGAAACCTTTTTTGAGCTTTTCGACTATTTCAATGATATTAATAACGAAAAAACAGAGCTTCTTGAAAAGCATATTCCTGCAAGGGTAGAGACTATTCTGCCGGGCATGTGTGCGTATAAAGAAATAATCGACCATATAGGTGCAGAAACGGTATATATCTCCTCCGGCGGTATCAGAGGCGGTTATATATACAGAATGATCAATGAGGAAAACGAATGAGAAAAGAAGAAAGCAGATTTTCAGACAGCAATATATTTGAAGGAATGATATCGATCCGAGCTATTCTTAATGCCTCGGATAATAACATTTCCGACAGACGTATTAAGAAGGTATACGTTTCAGATGATAAAGCGAAAAAGCGCTCAAAGGAGCTTTCCTACATAAAAGCACGTTCATACGATTACGGTTATACCATAGAGACTATCCCTGCAGAGCAATTTGAAGAATTGACAGTCGGAAACACCCACGGAGGACTTCTCTGTGAGGCTACCGACAGAACAATACCTTCGCTTACCAAGGATACAGAATTAAAGGAAAAGGGCTTCTACGTGATGATAGAAGGCATAGAGGACCCTTATAATTTCGGCTACTGTATCAGAAGCTTATATGCGGCAGGGGTCGACGGTATAATCTTAACACCCCGTAACTGGATGAGCGCCGCGGGAGTCGTGTGCAGAGCCTCAGCAGGTACAAGCGAAACTGTCGCACTTTATCAATGCGATAGTATTGAGGCATCAAGAATCTTTAAGGAAAAGGGATACAGCGTTATATGCTCAGATATCAAGAATTCGGTATCGGTATACGAAACTGAGCTTAAATTCCCTCTATTCCTTATAGTAGGAGGAGAAAAAAGAGGTATTACCTCTTCCCTTCTTGCCGAATGCGATAAAATTGTCAGACTAGACTATAAGGGTGAATTTAATAACGCCCTCTCTGCGGCAAGTGCAGCATCAATTCTTGCCTTTGAAATAATGAGACAAAATCTCTGATCGGAGAATTAAATGAAGAGAACCCAAAAATGGCTCAAGCTCGACAATGCGGCCAAAATATATCCGGCGGCAAAGACAAAAAACTGGACAAACATCTACCGTTTGTCGGCTACTTTAAAGGAGGATATCGATCCGGATATCCTTGCGAAATCACTAAACGATATAAAACGCCGCTTCCCTTCCATATGCGTAAAGCTCAAGGCAGGCATCTTCTGGTACTATCTCGAGGAGATCGATAATGCTCCCGAGGTATGTGAGGAGGGCGGTTATACCTGTATGAGAATGAAGTTTTCCGATATTAAGAAATGTGCATTCCGCGTGCTTTATTACAAGAACAGGATAACTACAGAATTCTTCCATTCTCTTACCGACGGTAACGGAGCATTGATATTCCTGAAGACCCTCACCGCGACCTATCTTGAAAACAAGTACGGAATAGACGTTCCTCATGAAAATGGGGTTCTCGATATATCAAGAATAGCCCGAAGAGATGAACTGGAGGACAGCTTTCTTAAATATTCGGGTAAGGTCAGCATGGGACGTAAGGACACAGACGCTTATATTTATAAGGGTACACACATTCTTGAGGACTTTACACCTCTTATAACCGGTGAGATCGCTGTTGAAGACATTAAAAAAAGAGCAAAGGAATACAACGTCAGCATTACTACCTATCTTGCGGCAGTTATGACCGATGCACTTCAGCAGATGCAGGCAGAGGAGATCAAGCGTGTAAGATCAAGAAAGCCGATCAAGATCCTTCTCCCCGTAAATCTGAGAAGCTTCTATCCATCCAATACTCTTCGAAACTTTGTATTATACATAATACCCGGAATCAAGCCTAATATGGGTCATTATTCCTTCGATGAAATAGTTAAATCGATACACCATCAGATGGGATACGAGCTTACCGAAAAGCAGATGAATTCCCGAATAGTGACAAACGTAAGGGATGAGCTTAACCCCATCGTCCGTATCATTCCGCTGTTCATGAAAAACGTTGTAATGAAGATAATCTATAACATGAGCGGAGAAAAGAAATCAACCATCACTATTTCAAACTTAGGCGACGTAAAGCTGCCTGAGATAATGAACGACTATATCGACCGCTTCGACTTTATCCTTACACCTCAGCTGACCCTTCCCGGCAACTGCAGCGTTATATCCTATAAGGGTAAAATGTATATAAGCTTCGTTCGAAACATTAACGAGACCACTCTCGAAAAATACTTCTTCACCCGTCTTGTCAAAAACGGCATTCACGTGAAGATAGAAAGCAACAGGAGGTAATATGTCATACTGTGTTAATTGTGGTGTAGAACTGGCAGAATATGAAAAATGCTGTCCTCTCTGCGATACTGAGGTCATAAATCCGAAATCTCCCTTTGATCCAAAGATCAAAAAGCCTTATCCGACCTATACCCCTACCATCAAGGCTAAGCCTGAGGCAAAAAGCGTTCTTGCGATCGTTGCGATCATCTTTATGCTCCCTTGTGCGCTCTGTCTGCTTGCAGACATTCTAACGTACAAAAGCATAACCTGGTCTGCATACGTGCTTATCGGACTGGCAGCGGTATTTTCTCTCGTTGCATCGTCGCTGTATTGCAGAAAGATTTCGCCCATTCTTGAGGAGGGCTTTGACGGTGCCGTTCTTGCACTTACCGCAATGTATGTAAATTATGAAACAGGAGGCACATGGTTCTTAACCTTCGCACTTCCGGTTATCGGATATTTTACATTCACCATGATAGCTATAACCTTAATGAAAAAGATCTTAAAGCCTTTTATTCTCTCGATTCTCGGTGGATCATGCTTCGTTATAGCGTTATTCTGCGTACTGGTAGATGTTCTTTTAACGCTCTCCATCGGAATCGGAAGGTATGTAGTCGGCTGGTCGCTTTTCCCACTCGTCACCCTCTTTATAATCGGTACTGCACTTCTATTTATCGACAAGAATATACCTTTAAAGAGAAAATTGGCGAAGATGTTTTTTATATAATCATAACCACCCGTCAAACTGTAGATACATAATATCCTTCAACCCGGAAATGTCTATTACCAAACTTGTATTTCAAATTTGCATTCTTATCAAACATCACAGCAGGTGGTTGTCTGTTTCGCACTTTGTGCTCAACTGCCTAAAGGCTTAATTCAAAGAACCGAAAACCAAGCAAATGGTTTTCGGTTCTTTTCATAGTTCTTAATTTACGGTAACTGTATAATAATTATAGCTTTCATCGTTATACTGTACGCAGAAGGTATATGTACCGGGAGTCAGGGTTACACTATAGCTTTCAGTTTCTATCTTATAACCCTGAATGCTCTTCGAACCGTGAGCATTCTTGATCTGATTAGATGTAGTATATGTACCCTCAGCATATCGTATAACCTTAAGGTCATCAAGGTTGCCGAATGTAACCGTGCTTCCCTCCTGTGTCATTACGGGAACCTTCTTTGTCACATTATACTTATAGATAACCTCATAGCCGTTGTTATATACCACAGCTACGGTCACAATTCCGTTTTCGCGGTACTGAATGGTATATTCATCCCCGCTCTTGGCAATTGTCTTTGCAGTAAAGGCTCTTGCACCCTGGGCACGCTTTATCTCACCGGGAGTATTGTACTCACCGTAGGCGGTACGTATAACCTTAACACCGTCAAGATTACCAACCTTGAGCTGCAAACCGTTTGCGGTAAAGGTCGGCTCGGTAACGGTAAGCTCAACGGTAATAAATTCGTGAGCTCTTGTTGTATCATCGTACCTTACACAAACTGTATATACACCCGGCTCGGAGAGTATATAGGTATAATCATGCTTTGTGCCGATCTTGTTCTTGGTTATCTGCACAACAGAATTAGCCTTGACATCCGAATAAGTAGTGTGCTTGCCTTTGGCAATAAAGTAGTCCTTTACACCGTAGAGGTTCTTTACTGTCATGGTTACGCCGTCGTGAACTACTTCTTGGGTCATTACGGACATATCAACCGTTTTAATGTAGGTGGTACCGTCGGTCATCTTGATCCAAAGAGTGTAAATACCACCGTCTGCCATTTCATATCTGAATATATCATTTTCTGTATTATCGGTTATCACTGAAGTGTTGAGATCTACACAATCGGGGGCATTCTTAATATCAGCCGAAGTTTCGTATATACCACCGGCAAAACGGATATGAGAAAGCTGATATGCATTATCCAATGCTATAGTATAATTTTCCGTTGTAATTTCCGAGCAAGCATAGTTGTATGTAATAGAGTTTTCTGCAGCATACTTTTCTGCATAGGAATCCTTATAGCATCTGATGATAACTTTATTTTCTATTCCGGAAAATGTATAATTACTCATAAGTGTAACAGATTTAGGAATAGTTATACTTTCAAGTGATTTACAATATGAAAATGCCCAGCCGTCAATAGATTCAACAGAATCCGGAATTAATATGTTTGTCAGGGAATCACAATTGGAAAAAGTATGATATGATATTTCCTTTATGCCATGAGGAAGAATAACATTATTTAACTTACTGCACTCATCGAAAGCATATAATCCGATTCTGTTAACAGAAGCAGGTATGGTAACATTCGTAATATAATCATTGCCTTCAAAAGCATGCGATTCTATTGTTATTACTGTATCCGGAATTTCGTATTTTGTGATATTTAAACCACTCGGACATCTGAGCAGTGTTGTTTTTTCCTTATTATACAATATACCGTAATCATCATTTGAATAATAGTTGTTATTTTCATCAACAGTTATAGATGAGAGTATTTGGCAATAGTTAAACGCATTATATCCAATACAGTTCACATTCTCCGGTATTCTCATATTTAAAAGCTTATAACATCCGCAAAATGCTTGATCTCTAATGCTCTCAATTGAATCGGGTAAAGTAATTGATTGGATTTCGGTACAAAAGTAGAATGCTTTTTCGCTAATTTCAATAACCGTATCGGGAATGTCATACGTTAAGGTTTTACTGCTTCGCGGAAATCTTATCAATTTAGTCAAGCCCTTATTAAACAGTACACCATATTCATCACTTGAATAGTACTGATTATTTTCGTCAACAGTAATACTTTCAAGAGAACTACAATTATCAAAAATTTCTCCGATATATGTTACATTAGCAGGAATACTTATTTCGGACATTTGAATACACCAACTAAATGCATCCTCACCGATAGTTGTTACAGTAGCAGGAATTATGATTTCGGACATTTGACTACAGAAATTAAATGCATACTTACCGATACTTGTTACACCCTCTTCTATAATAACAGTTTTAATATCTGTATTTTTATAAAACGGCGAGGTATCAAATGAATAATCATACATGTCACCGGTTCCCGAAATCACAAGAACACCGTTCTCATCAAGTGTCCAGATAAGATTATCACCGCAAATGCCTTCCGCTACGTAAGTATCGAGATACTCAACGGGAATACCTTTTTCTTTTGCGAAGCTGTCAGCATAAGAGCCACGACTGCAAATAATGGTAAAATTATTACAATAAGAACAATCACACATATACTGCGGCAAAGGATGATCACCAAACGTACAAATAAACGCTTCATCATCAATATAAGTTACACTGTCGGCTATCGTTACGTATGTTAAATTAAGGCAATCAACAAATGCATTATCTTCGATTCTTTCTACACCTTCCGAAAATTCAACACTGTAAAGACTGTATCCCTGATCAAAAATCTCATATGCTACAACCTTAACACCACCGGGAATAACTGCTGAACCCATACAGTTACAATCACTAAAAGCTCCGTAACCTATATACTGTAAACTCTGCGGCATTATCGGCCAATCCATAGAATGGCATGAATCAAAAGCCCCCTGTCCTATGCTAATTAACCCCTCAGGAAGAATAACATCACTTGGATTTTCAAGCTTATAAAGATTATAAAAAGCACAATCACCAATACTCGTAACTCCGGGTTTAACTATAATCGATAAAATCTCATTTTTATATTCGTAGAATGGAGAAGTATCATAATCATAATCATAATCATACATATCACCCGTACCGGAAATGGTAAGAGTTCCGTTATCATCAAGCGTCCATGTTAAATTATCACCGCAAATGCCTTCCGCTACGTAAGTATCGAGATACTCAACGGGAATACCTTTTTCTTTTGCGAAGCTGTCAGCATAAGAGCCACGGCTGCAAATAATGGTAAAATTATTACAATAAGAGCAATCACACATATACTGCGGCAAATGATGATCAGTACACATAAACGCTTCATCATCAATATAAGTTACACTGTCGGCTATCGTTACGTATGTTAAATTATAGCAATCAACAAATGCATAATCTTCGATTCTTTCTACACCTTCCGAAAATTCAACACTTTTAAGACTGTATACCTGATTAAAAGTATCCATTGCTACAACCTTAACACCACCGGGAATAACTACTGAATCCATACAGTTACAATTACGGAAAGCTCCGTAACCTATATACTGTAAACTCTGAGGCATTATCGGCCAAGCCATAGCATAGCATGAATCAAAAGCACCCTCTCCTATGCTAATTAACCCCTCAGGAAGAATAACATCACTTTCATATGTAAGCTGATAAAGATTACAAAAAGCAAAATCACCAATACTCGTAACTCCGGGTTTAACTATAATCGATAAAATCTCATTTTTATATTCGTAGAATGGAGAAGTATCATAATCATAATCATACATATCGCCCGTACCGGAAATGGTAAGAGTTCCGTTATCATCAAGCGTCCATGTTAAATTATCACCACATGTACCTTCGGCAACATAATCAGTGATGTATTCAACAGGAATTAAATATTTCTGTGCGTAGGTGTCCACATAGGAATCCTTATAGCATGTTATAGTCAAGTTAGTACAATCTGCAAACGCAGAATCGCCTATGTTTATAACACTATTTGGAATCATTACATTTGTCAAGCCGCTGCAAGAACGGAACGCAGAATCTGCTATAGTTAATGTGCCTTCTTTGATAGTATAGGATCCGGAAATAGAAGTGTTGGCTTCAATCAAATGCTTTCCTATATAAAGTATTCCGTTTTCCCAGTTTGAATCATCATTATATAATGCTGTATTATCGAATGGATTAACACCTATGCTTGTAACACTGTCCGGAATCGTTACACTTGTCAAGCTGGAACAATTACCGAATGCGTTACCACCTATGCTTGTGACACCGTTACCGATCGTTACACTTGTTAAATTTAAGCATACAGCAAACGCAGACTCACCTATGCTTGTGACACTGCCCGGGATTTTTACACTTCTCAAGCTACTGCAAGTACCAAATGCTACATCACCTATGCTTGTGACACCATCAGGTATAACAAGATCATATACTGTTTGACCCTCAAAAACTAAATCTCCCATATAAGTTAAAGGGTTTGAACTTAAAGAGCCGAATTTTATACCGCACCACGATGCTATATCTTTTATTTCTACACTAGTTAAATAGTAGCAGTTTCCAAACGCATCATTACCTATGCTTGTGACACTGACACCAATAGTTACACTTCTCATTTCGCTGCAATCACTGAACGCAAAATCGCCTATGTATGTAACAGAATCACCGATATTTACCATTTTTATGTAAGAACTGTATAAATACCAAGGTGCTCTTGATGAGCTCGTATAATTGAACATATCACCTGTACCTGTAATATTCAAAACACCGGTTGACGTGTCAAGAGTCCATGTGAGGTTATCACCGCAGGTACCGCTATACGTTGCAGCAGAAACACTAAAACCAATTGACGAAATCATGGAAATTAACATTACAAGAACCATTGATATCGAAAGAACTCTTTTAAATACGATTTTCATAAATTCCTCCAAATGTATAAAAAATAAAAAGTGCGCAGCCGAAGCTACGCACAAAAAACGCTTAGCTCCAATTGCTGCTACACAAAATCTTTCATACATACAAGTATGCAAAAATGAGCATGCGTTTTTATCATAATAAAAACTGCACACTTGTACGTGAAAGTATTAAATTTTGTGTAGCAATGTAATTATATCACAAATGGAGATTGTTGTCAATAACAACAGCTATTTGTAAATGTAAATTGTAGTTTGTCTGTGTGTTCACATTGTACGAGATGTCATACACAAACTAACGAGCTGCACTGCACGAATAGCCTTCCCTAGCAGGGAAGGTGGCATTGATGCAATTTTCTAAGCGCTTTTAAGCGGTTGAAAAATTGTACTCAATGACGGATGAGTAGACCACCATTTCAAATAACTATCCGTAATGCAATTTACGAAAATATAACTTTAAGTTTCAGGCGAGTGTAGATGCATTATATAAACTTTAGCCAAAGTGATGCTCTACTCATCCACCACTACCGTGGTCCCCCTTCCCTGCTAGGGAAGGCTATTCGTATAGTGCGAACATACCAATAAACTGTAATTTTTCTCTTACTA
>SVTI01000115.1 GCA_015063855.1 Oscillospiraceae bacterium | reverse complement strand
AAGATTCTTAAGTGAGCTGAAATACAAGCAATAGGTGATGCCTGTGTGTATAACACCTACAGTCAAAAGAGCGACAGTACCCTTAAAGGTCAAGGTAAGAAGATTTATACCGTCGGTAAGAAGAACGTAAGGCACAAGAACTATGATCGCCGCAACAAACTGCAAAAATGTTCTGTGGATTCCGTCAACCTCACGGATAAATTTGTTAAGAAGAATAACCGAAGCATAGAGAAGGGCGGCACAGAGACCAAAGGCTATACCGATAAGGTGACTGCTGCCTCCGGAAAGATCGCCTATACCCGTAATAAGCACTATACCCAAGGTAGAACCGCCAAAGCATACCCACTGCTTGGCATTCATCCTTTCCTTAAAAAGTATCGGACAGACTACGGTCACGATGACGGGAGCAAAATAATAGCTCAAGGTCGCTACCGAAACAGTAGTATATTTATATGCCTCAAAGAGAAATATCCAGTTGAATGCCATTGCCGCACCGGAAAAAAGAAGAAGGGGCAAGGTGCTTCTTTTAAAGCTTTTAAAAGGAATACTCTGCTTTGTAAAAAGTAAGAACAGTGCAATAAGCAGAGCGGCAAGAACGGCTCTGTACAAGGCAACCTCGCCCGAAGCAAGTCCCGTCATTCTGACAAAGGGAGCTATGGTACCGAATATCGCCATTGACAAAGCTATCATTAAGGTTGGACTTTTAATTATCTTTCTCATTACGTTTCTCTCTTAATTTCTTGAAAAATTCTCCCATAAGCATAAGGGCCTCCTTCTCACATACACCGACCGTTATCTCGGGCTTGTGATTAAAGGGATAGGAATTGAAGTTCAGCACACTTCCAAAGCAGCCTGCCTTCGGATCCTTCGCCGCATATACCACCCTCTTGATACGTGAATTGATTATCGCACCTCCGCACATGGGACAGGGTTCAAGGGTAACGTATAATGTGCATTTATGCAATCTCCATCCGCCCAAAGCCTTACACGCTTCGTCAACAGCCATAGTCTCCGCGTGAAGAAGAGCGTTTTTATCATTTTCCCTTCTGTTATGAGTATGGGCTATTATCCTTCCCTGCTCATCGACAATTACAGCTCCAACAGGTATCTCATCCTCCTCAAAGGCAAGACGGGCCTCCTCAAGGGCGATCTTCATATATTTTACGTCATCCATGCTTAATTTTCCTTAACCGTATTATAATTAATTATACAATATTTTAAATTAAAAGCAAGTATTTAATTATATTTTTTAAAATACTATTGAAATAATTTGACATTTAGGGTATAATGTGTATATAAAATTATAATAGGAGTTAGTATGTCTAAAGATTACCACGAGAAATCAACAGTTTCTAAAACAATCAAAAACATCAAACGATATTACAGAAGAAGAAAAGGCATTATATTGGCTGTTTTGATGATTATAATAGTTGTATTGGTTACAGTTATTTTTTTGCAGATGAAATCGAAGAAAACTCTTGCAACAGCTCCGAACCTGCCGGTCGTTGAAGAAAACGAAATAAGTGAAAATCCCTTAGAAGGGAAGGTATGTGTATGCTTCGGTGATTCTATAACAGCTAATATGCAGCCTCCTAATGATTATCCGACGATTTTAGCCAAAGAAACCGGGATGAAGGTTTACAATCTTGGTGTCGGTGGAACAAGAATGTCTGTACATCCGGAAAGCGATTACGGTGCATTTTCCTTTTTCCATATAGCGGATTCAATCGTAACAAATGATTACAAATTGCAGAAAAAAGCAAAAAAAAGTGAAACGATATCATATATCGCTGAAACAAAGTATAACGCTTTAAAAAGTATTGACTGGAGTAAAGTAGATTATATTACTATCTGTTACGGGGCAAACGACATAAAAGAATGGTCAAATCCTATGGATGACCCAAATAACCCTAAATCAACCGATACCTTTATCGGAGCGTTAAGATATTCTATAGAACGTATCCAAATGGAATATCCTCATATTAAAATTATTATTATGACTCCCCTTTTCCGTTATTGGTCGGATACAGGTGAATACAGCGATGAACAAATAATACAAGATGTCCCTTATACAGCCTGGGTAGATGCCGTAATTCAAACAGCTTTGGAATACGACCTTCATTGTATTGACTTATATAAAACTCCCGGTTTTAACAGGTCTAACCATTCATATTATTACGATGATGGTATACATCCAAACAAAAGAGGTTTGAAAATTGTCGGTGAAATCATAGCCGAACAAATGGAAGCCTTTTATTTAGAGGATTTAGAAGATGAAGAAGATTAATAATCAAGACGGATAAACTCCGTCTTGATTTTTTCATATTTTGAGTATATAATAGTATCATTAAAGATTAGGAGACAAAAATGATAACACCCGAGCTTCTTTCCCCGGCGGGAAATTTTGAAAAAATGAAGGCGGCTATCCTTTACGGCGCCGATGCGGTCTACCTTGCAGGTAATTCCTTCGGCATGAGAGCGGCGGCTGATAATTTCAGTATAGAAGAGATATTCGAGGCGGTGAAATATGCCCACGAAAGAAACGTTAAAATATACGTAACAGTTAACACCATGCCGAGAGTCGGGGAATACGCGGCTTTAAGAGAATATCTCACCGCCCTTAAGGGCAGCGGAATAGATGCGGTGATCGTAGCCGATCTCGGCGTTATAGAATTAGTTAAGGAGATCCTTCCCGAGGTTGAGCTTCATATCTCAACACAAACAAGTATCGTCAGCGCAGAGACCTGTATGGCTTATTACAGAATGGGCGCAAAGCGAGTAGTTCTTGCCCGTGAGCTGTCCCTTGACGAGATCAAGCAGATAAGAGCCAACATTCCCGATGACCTTGAATTAGAGGTATTCATCCACGGTTCGATGTGTGTTTCCTGGAGCGGCAGATGTCTTCTCTCCGAGCATCTGACAGGAAGGGATGCCAACTGCGGCAAGTGCACACAGCCCTGCCGCTGGAACTATAAGCTTTACGAAATTATCGAAGAAAAGCGTCCCGATGCTCCCCTTCCCATCATGGAAACAGAGCTTGGCACCTTCATCATGAGCAGCCGTGACACCTGCATGATCGAGCATATACCCGAGCTTTTAGAAGCAGGAATCAAGTCCTTCAAGATAGAGGGCAGAATGAAGAGCGCATACTATGCGGCGGTAACAGCTAACGCTTACCGTATGGCTTTTGATAAATATATGGCAGATCCCGAAAATTACGAATATGATCCTGCATGGCTTAGTGAGCTTGAATCTGTAAGCCACCGTGAGTATAACACGGGCTATTTCTTCGGCAATCCCATACTTGATGCAAATGTTTGCGAATATAACGGATATCTGCGTGAAAAGGCATACATCGCTCAGGCTCTTGACTACGATGCTGACAGCGGTATGGCGACCTTTATTCAGCGAAACAAGATCTGTCAAGGCGAAGCAGTTGAGGTTATCTCCCCCGGTAAGGTTGGCAGAACCTTCACCATAGAAAAAATGACAGATGAAAACGGAAATGATATCGAATCCGCACCCCATCCGAGTATGATATTTAAGATAAACGCTCCCTTTGAGATTTTAGAAGGAGACATAATAAGAAAGGCTTGAGTGATCAAGCCTTTCTTAAGTGAAATTTTTTCTTCGAAAAAGTGAAATAGCTGCGCTGTGAAATTTTCCCTTCGGGAAAGTGAAATTTTTGTACCACAAAAGGGGTACAAAAGTTGAGGTAGCTTTTCGTCCTGGAGGCGAAAAGCAGTTTTAATTATATTGACTTCTTTTTTGAATTGTGCTATACTCTTAATAAGAGCTGATTCTGTTATATCTCCGAGACTCGCTTTCTCGGCGATCACTGGTGGATAGGCTCTTTTCTTTATGAAAGTTTTTCTTGACAAAACATTTCCATTGGGTGTATAATACTCACAGAGTACCGTACTTTGCCGTTTCGGTTGAGTCTGCACACTTGTTGTGTAGAATGCCGCCGTTGCCAAAGTAGGTGCTTATTTTTCGTATTTAACGCTTTTCGGGAACACAAAAATTTCACAGCGCAGCTATTTCACTTTTCGAAGAAAAAATTTCACTTTGTTTATT
>SVTI01000114.1 GCA_015063855.1 Oscillospiraceae bacterium | reverse complement strand
GAGGGTCTTGTAACAGTAGCAGTAGTATTTAATAACGGATATGAGGTTATCTATAAGTATAATGTTACCAAGAAATCACCCGAGCTTGTGCGGGACGGTAATACGGTTATATTCACAGCCCTTGAGGACCTTAAGGTCATAAGATATGCCGAGGGTATATACAGCACCTCCAATGCGATTAAAAACGCAAAGGGCTCTGTTTCGGTAAACGGTAAAAATATAGTTGATAATACCTACAGCATCACCCTCAAGAGTGGCACATATACCTTCTGTGTGCAGTATAACGATGATAGCTATAACTATTATGTAGTTACTGTAGAATAACAAAAACACTCCCGAAAAGAGAATATATTAACCGCAACACAAAGAAGCACTCGGTTCGACCAACGTCGAGCTGAGTGTTTCTTTGATAAAATTCAATCCTCAACATATTCGGCAATATCATTAAGCGAACATTTGAGAACACTACAAAGCTTATTAAGAGTTTTTGTTTCAATATTGTCATTTGCACGCAATCTGCGGACGGTTTTACTGTCTATTCCGCATTTTTCTCTCAGCATATAGGTACTTACACCCTTGCGCTCCATAGTTACCCATAATTTATCAAATACGATCATTTCTTCACCCCCATTGACATTTATTATTATGGGGGTTATAATCATATTTATTAAGGGGATATAATCCCCATGTTCAAAAAAGGAGTATTATGAAGCTTGCAATTATAGGATCGAGAGGTATAGCACTTGATATAGCAGAAATAAAGGCTTATGTCCCCTCGGATGTGGATGTTATTATTTCCGGTGGCGCTAATGGTGTAGATACAAGTGCCGCACTTTATGCCCGTAAAATGAATATTAAACTTATAGAAATAAAACCCGATTATAAGAGATACGGTAAAGCGGCACCGTTGATAAGAAACCGTGAGATCGTGAAAACAGCAGATAAGGTTATTATCTTTTGGGATGGGAAATCAAAGGGCAGTAAATTTGTAATTGATGAATGCGAAAAAACAGACAAAGAATACGAACTGTTTTGTGTCAAAAGAACAAAATAGTTATCCTTATTCTGCTGTGTTATTCCTTGATTTTCCCTCATTTATGTGATATAATTCAGCTGATAAATCATATAAAGGAGAATGAAAATGAGAAGGTTATTAACTGTAGCATTATGCTTTCTTATGATTTCTTTAACAGCGTGTACCGATAAAAACGAAGAGAACCCCACTCAATCGCAAAGAAATACCGAAACTGCGGAGGCACAAGAAACCATAGAAGCGCAGGAAAGTACAGAGCCTGTACAGGAAGAAACGGTTGAAAAAGAGCTTCTCACCCCCGAAATACTTATAGAGGAGCTTTGTACATTCAGTGATTTTGCTTATACGCTTCAGACCCCCGGTTGTAACGAGGTCTACAATAATCAGATAACTCTTACCGAGCCGGTGGTCAAGTCATACCGTCTTTATGATAACTACACAGGAGAATATATACAGCTTCTCTGCCTTGCCTGTGAGGAGGATGCGGAAACTGCAAGCGAAACCTATAACGGCTTTGATTATACTAACCGTTTCGGTGCTATGTATCTCTTTGGAAGCTCCTCATATATTGATATCTTAAGCTTTTCGGACTATGAGTATCCCGAAGGCTTTGAAGAAGATCCTTCAGAGGAGCCTGCAGCCGACAGCGTTGCGGGAATAGTTAAGGCAATCGAGGACGCTACCGAGCTTTGCGGCGGATACTACAGCGAGCAGTTGATTGAGAGCACCAAGGACAATATAAACAATAAATTTACTCTTGAGGGTGATATCCTTAATCTTGTACATCTCACACACCATGACGGAACGGTTCTGAGATTTGTTTATATCTATGAATTTGAGAGCGAGAATGATGCGGTGCTTTATGCAGAGGATCGTGCTGTCTTTACACAGAGTGTAGAGGACGGAGTGTGCGTGCGTTCGGGCAATAAGGTAATATTCGGAAATCACAGTATAGTTTCTGAACTATTTAAATAGATACTGTTTTTTCAGCGCCCGAAGCGGAGCAATTTCCTATACATTTAAAAATGTAACCTTAGGTTACAAATTTTCTGTAAATCCGGAGAAAATTGCTCCGAAAAGGGAAATATATCGACTGTAATACAAAGAAGCACTCAGCAAGACTTAATGTCAGGCTGAGTGCTTTTTATATAGCCTATATAATTATTTAATAATATCGTAGGACATAAATATCTTTGCTGCCTGCGCTCTTGTCACCGTCATCTTGGGTGAAAGAATGAGGTAATTAGTATTTGTTGAGCCCAAAAGTCCTGCGTTGACTGCCCAAGCGCAGGCATCCTTTGCCCAAGCGCTGATACTTCCAACATCGGTATATTGAGAAAGATCTGCTCTGACTTCGGTGTTCTTACCCTGCTTCTCGGCATATCTGAAGAACATGGTGGCTATCTGCTCACGGGTGATATCCTGTCCCACACCGAACCTGCCGTTTCCTATACCGTTGACATATCCCTTTTCATTCGCCCATGCAATAGCGGGATAGTACCATTCTGTAGAGGACTTGACCTTAACGTCGGTGAAAACGCTTTCCTTGTTGCGATAAGCATCAAGCTCTGCTCCCGCAACCCTTGCAAGAACGGTTACAAACTGCTCTCGGGTGAGCTTTCCGTTAGGATTGAAGGTAGTAGCGGAGGTTCCCGACATATAGCCCTGATCGATACAGTAACGTATACCCTCGGCATACCATGCACCGCTATTGACATCGGCAAAGCCCTTCAGGGGGTCTCCTGCGTTGATCTCAAGAACATTTGACCAGGGAGAAGGACCGTTTGTTCCTAAAAAGCGGATACGAAGCTTAAGGTGGGTATCCTCATATACCCATACATCATCCGAGAATGCAATACGCTCACCGTTGTAAAGACACCAGTCGCCCCATGAATCTACAGTATTGTAGTCCTGCCAATCGCCGCCGTTAATACTGATCTGTGTTTCAAGACCGTCAAAATAACCCTCGCCTGTCATAATATAATAGATATTAGTCATCCATACAGATTCGGGAGTTG
This sequence comes from Oscillospiraceae bacterium, assembly GCA_015063855.1. Lineage (GTDB taxonomy): Bacteria > Bacillota > Clostridia > Oscillospirales > CAG-272 > RGIG7300. The sequence goes on along the minus strand of SVTI01000114.1, from coordinate 1,128 downwards.
TCTGTATATAGCTGATATCGGTCGCGCTTGCTTCCTCCTCGGGAGGTATTATTTTAAGATCGCTTATAATGGGCGCTTCGTAGGTTGTGGGTGCTTCGGGAATTATCTGTGTTGAGCCCTTACCGAAAATTGCCGATTCTGACCAATCCGAGAATTTTCTCTGCATTTCACCGAGATTTTCACCGTCATAGGTTTCCCATTCCATATAGTAACGGCAACGGATATAAAGGCTGTGATTCTTTACATCAAAGGAATAGATGTCCTGTTCATAATCGTACTCAATATGCTTTTCGGAATAGATGGCATCCTGCATGGGAGCAAAGCTTTCCGAACCTGGACCCTCATAATAGACCAGCCAGAAAAACTCAAAGTCATCCATCATTTCCGAACCGATAGAAACACTTTGATAACCGTTACCGTAGCCGCCGATCCAGGCATTACTGTCCCATTCGCCTGTATACTGCCAATTATCCTCACCGTCAAGGGATATATCGTACTGCATAACGATATTAAATGAATAGAGTCCGTATTTTTTAAGGAAAGCATCGCTGTCGCTGTAATATTCTGCCGCAAGAAGAGCCACCTCTTCATCTGCGATCATAATCATTCTCAGATCATCGTGCTGACCCGCACTTGCATCACCATCGGTAAACTTAAAATAGTTCGGTGCCGTGGGCTTGGGAAGCTCAAATGCAGAGACATCATTCTCCTGTGCCGATACACCGATCATCGTCAGTAGAAACAGTACAAGTAGAGTACCCATAATTACTAATAATCGTTTCATTTTTTCCTCCTTAAAATAATATTAATATTTGGTTAATATTATTATATATGGTTGGAGAATAATTTTCTATCCCTTATTTAAGGGGTTTTAGGTTTACAGTACTCCATGTTTTTGGTATAAGTGAGAACAGCTAGTTAATTTCTATACATCGAAAAAGCTATCACGAAGAAAATTTCGTGATAGCTTTTTGGTTTAATATAATATTTATTCTATATTATCAAAGCTCATAAATATCTTTGCTGCCTGCGCTCTTGTTACCGTCATTTTGGGTGAGATAAGATTCTCTGTCTCACTTGTAGAGCCGAGAAGCTTTGCCTTGATAGCCCATGCACAGGAATCTGTTG
>SVTI01000019.1 GCA_015063855.1 Oscillospiraceae bacterium | reverse complement strand
GCCAAATACGTTGAGCTGACAGACAGTCCCTCCTTTGAGCTGCCGCCTACTTCGATGAATTACGGCAGAACGCTCTATAACAGAAATCATTTTGTAACCAACAGAAATAATACACGTTATTATGAAAAATCTGTCTTCGGTTTCAGTTGCAGTAACACAGGTAATGCAGGCTGGTGTCTCAGCGTTGCGGGAAAGAACGAAAGCGGCTTGACCTATATAGTTGTAGTAATGGGAGCAGAGAATCCCAAAACGGCAATGACCGATGCGGAGAAGGACAAATATTTTGTCTCGGGCTATGAGGATGCCCGTTTGCTTCTCGATTGGGCTTATGACAGCTATGACTATTTTACCATAATCGATACCTCGACGATGATCTGTGAGGTGCCGGTAAGTCTCTCCTCGGAGGTTGACCATGTTATGCTTCTGCCCTCCGAGAAAATAGTGGCATTCCTTCCCAAGGATACCAATCTTGACACCGCTATTACAAAAAACTGGACTCTGAATGAGCAGAGCCTCGAGGCCCCCCTTGACAAGGGAGAAGTGGTAGGTATGCTGACCGTATCCTATGGCGATACGGTACTGGGAGAGGTTCCCCTTATCACAAAGAGTCATGTTGACCGCAGTACGGGGCTCTTTATAGGCAAAAAAGCGGTTGATATTATAACACATCCCGTATTTATAATATGTGCGGTGATTGTTATCATATCGATAATAGCCTATGTTGTATTTATGGCAAAGCATATATCTGTCAAGAAGCAGGTAGTAAAGTTTAAAACGAATAAAAAGTCGTGAACTTGTTGTCCACGACTTTTATTTGTGCTTGTAAATTTATATTGTTATAAAGAATCTCCGGTATTATCTGATAACGAGTTAAGGTCTGTTACAGATACGAAATAGTTTGCTCCCTCGGTTATTGTGAATATTTCGGAGAGCTCTCCCTCGTCCATATCCTGCATAGGTCGATCGGGACGTGTGTCGTCATCGGGACGCATATTGGGATCAATATTCTCGGGAAGCTCCATTCCCTCGGGGCGTTCCATTTCCTCCGGTATCTGCATACCCTCGGGTCGCTCACCTCGATCAAAGCCCTCGGGAGGAGTCATGTCGGGATCAAATCCCTCGGGCATTTCGGGTTTTTCTATACCTTCGGGCATTTTCATTCCCTCGGGACGTATCATTCCGCCCTTGCCTCCTTCCTCTGACTTTATTCCCTTGAGCTGAACCTCACCGTTCCAAAGGGAGTAGTCCCCATCGGCCATTGCTTCGGATGAAGCTATAAGATATGTGAAGGCATTAGTAACATCATTTTCTATAATTACGGAGTTTTCCGAATTCTTCAGCGCAAAGTGACCGCCCCTTTGTGTCTGTGTAAAGTTGAAAACTGCAAAGCTCTGTTTACTTTCGGATATTCTGTCAAGCATATTACCCGTGGCAAACACCTCACCGCCGTTGATATAAATGCCCATATCCGAATCTATACCTGCATCGCCGCTTATATCACAACCCTCTGCATATACTACACCACCGTTGATGACCAGCCAGCCGTTGGAGTCTATACCGTCTCCCTCGCCTGTGGCACCGTTGGTGTGGATATTGAGCTTGCCGCCGTTGACTGTAGTGACAGAGACATAATCCTCATTGGTGTTTATACCGTCATTCCCCGAATCGATGTTTATAATGCCTCCGTTTATTGTAAGGTGAAGCTCTGTGTCCAGTCCCTCGTTTGCCGCATTGATATTGAGAATACCGTTTCCTGCCTCACCGCCGTTAATATTCATAGTTTTCTTTGAATAGAAGGCGGCATCGTATTTATGAAGCTTCTTTGCATCCGCTATCTCAGCACCATCCTCGCTTAAGACAACGCTGTCAGGCTTGTATATACGGGCAACATAGGATCCGTTGATCGTATTTTCGGTGTTGTCGGCAATAATTACATTTGCTCCCGCTTGGCTCGTGTCGACATCCTTTGTGGCAGTCTCTGTATCTGCTGTACCGCATTCATACACATTGTAGAATATGACCGCAGGTGCTACCTCGCAGATGATATCAACATTGTTGAGTACCAAGGTTACTACCGCCTCTGAATCCGACTCGGCATCATCTCCGAGATCTACTGCGATCTGTCCCTTGGAGAGAGAGCCACTCAACACATACTGTCCCGCCTTTGTAATATGAACAACTGTATGAGCGTCCGCCTCCTCCTTTGAATGAGCGTCGCCTTCTTCGCCCTCGCCGTAGGTGAAGTCCTTGCCCTCTTCATAATAAACTATATCCCGTGCCGTATATACTGCGGATGAGGGATCCTCGGAGATAAGGTCGTTATCCACGGTGATTTCCTCGTCGGACAGATTTATATATATTCCCTTGTATTCCCTTAGCTGCTCGGTAGTTTCATACTCGGGGAGGGCTTCGTTTTCGACGGTTTGCGTTGCGTTGGCTTCGTCAAGTGCCTTTTCATCGTTTTTTTGACATCCCATAAGGCTCGATGTGAGCAGAAGGGCTGCTGTCAGTATAAGTGCGATTTTTTTCATAAAACTGATCCTTCCATATATATTTATTAAATAATTATAAAGGAGCATTGTGTTACTTTTGTGAAGAAAGTGTGTTTGTTTTGGCTTTGTTTTACATTTTGTTGTTTGCCGGTTTACAATTAGGGTTTATAATAAAATCTGTACGATTTTAATTTGAAAATATTTAGGGAGAAATAAACCGTGAAGATTACAACAAAATTTTTGGCGCTCATGCTTGCGGTGATAATGCTTTTGGCGATCCTTCCCGTGAGTGTGCTTGCGGTCGACAGCTACACAGTTACCCTTAATCGCGGAAGCGAGGGCAAGGGAACTACTGCAAAGAAGCTGACAAAGTATGCAGGTTCATCACTTTCTCTTGCTTCTTCAAAAAGCGAAATTAAATCCGCATACGGAATGCAACCCTCTGCAGGAGGAAGCGGCTTCGGTACGCAGAGAGTGTTCATCGAGTGGAATACCGCTCAGGACTCCACTACCGGTAAGGGCGTAGGTACATCATATAAGAATTACTATGATGCGGATGCAGGCACTACCCTATATGCTATCTGGGGCTTTGAGATCCAGTATAACGCTGACGGTGGTGTATTCCCCGAGACAGGTAACGATATATTCCTTACCTATGTTGTTGACTGTGATGATAACAACTATCAGAACCCCAAGACCCTTTACGGCAACTTTGATTTCCCGGAGGGTGATAATGAACCTACTAAGGAAGGCTGCCGCAGAGTAAGAATGAGCAATGGCTCCGATTTCTACGGACTTCTTTATGCTGACATGGATTTCTTTACTACCGAGACAGCCAAGCAGAATCTCACTATTCCCCCCACAGGAGGTAAGCTTCCCTGGAGCACCTTCAACTGTGCAACAACAGCTAACGGCAACAAGGCGCCTGAGTTTTATGCTATCTGGGAGCCTTCTGTTACCTATAAGGCTAACGGTGGAAGCGGTGCTGATTATAGTGAATACCTCACTTGGACATGGGACCGTCTCTACAGCTACGAGGACTATGAGATCCTTACTGCCGAGGATGCTCATTCTCATTTCACAATGCCCAGAAAGATCATCGGCAGCTGGAACACCAAGCCTGACGGCAGCGGTAAGACCTATAAGGTAGGTCAGGTTATCAATCAGCTTTCAAGCTCAGATCCCATCACTCTCTATGCACAGTGGGTCGATGCTCCTACATATACTGTTACATATAATGCAAACGGCGGTACGGGTAAGCCTGTCTCACAGACAAAGTACTATGATGACGCTCTTACACTTGCCACCGATGTTCCCGCAAAGCCCGGTTACACCTTCCACGGTTGGGCAACCTCTGCTACAGCAACCTCTGCAAAGTATGCTGTCGGAGGAACCTATAAGAGCAATAAGAATCTCAATCTTTATGCTTTCTGGCAGAATGAAGCGGATCATCCCATGACCGTAACTCCTCTCACGGAATCAAGCTGCAGTGTTCAGGGAACTTCTCTTTATGAATGCTCCTGCGGTTACAGTTACACCGCTACACTTCCTCTGCTTACCCATAATTACGGCGGATGGCAGAACTTAAAGGACGGATATCTCACAAGATTTTGCGTAGACTGTAACAATGCAGACCGTCTCCCTGTTACATATAAGGTGAATTACAAGGATATGGGCGGTGCAGACTTCTCGGGAGAGCTTGGTGAGGGTACACCTTCCACCCATACATTTGAGACCGCAACTGTTCTTGTTTCTCCTTCCAAATACGGTTTTGACTTTGGCGGCTGGTATACCGATCCCGATTGCTCCGGCCCCGCAATTACCAAGCTTGGAGGAAAGGATTATACCGCAAACATAACGCTGTACGCAAAGTGGAATGCAAACAGCTACACGATCACCTATAAGGATAAGGATAATAAGACCTTCACCGGAACACAGCCCGAAGGTTATGCAAATAAGCATTATTACGGTACAGAGACCATACTCCCCATACCCACAAAGAAGGGCTATACCTTCCTTGGCTGGTATACAGATAAGGCTTGTACCTCCGATGTTAAGACTGATATCGGTGCAGAGGAGCTTACAACGGCAATTACTCTTTATGCCAAATGGGAGGTTGCCGTCTATACAGTTACATATCTTGATGTAAACGGCGGTGCCTTTTCCGGAGAGCTTCATGCAAGTACCCTCTTTACCCATAAGTATGGTGTTGCGACCAAGCTCTACAACCCTGCAAAGATCGGTTATACCTTCGGCGGATGGTACACCTCTGCCGATTGTACTACAGGCAAGGTGACAAGCCTTACGGCTACCACCTACACTGATGATATCACACTTTATGCAAAGTGGACAGCAAACAGCTATAAGATAACCTACAAGGATTACAATAACAAGTCCTTTACCGGTACAAATCCCGCAGGTTATCCCGTACTTCACTATTTTGATTCCGAGACTGTTCTCCCCACACCCGCAAAGAAGGGCTATACCTTCCTCGGTTGGTATTCTGATAAGCTTTGCACAGAGGAGATAACCTCTATTGATGCAAAGAATGCGGCCGTGGTAACCGTTTATGCAAAGTGGGAGGTAAATGCATTCACCGTAACATATCTTGATATGAACGGAGAAGCGTTCAGCGGCAAGCTTAATGAAAAGACTCTCTTCACTCATACCTACGGTGTTGCAACAGCACTTTATAATCCTGCTCGTGAAGGCTACACCTTCGGAGGTTGGTTTATCAACGAGAATTGCACAGGAAGTAAGCTTACATCCCTTGCGGCTACCACCTACACGGATGATATCACACTTTATGCCAAGTGGACAGCAAATAAGTATGCAATAACCTACAAGGATTATAATAACAAGTCCTTTACCGGTACTAATCCTAAAGGCTGTCCCGCATATCATTACTATGATACCGAGACTGTTCTTCCCATACCCACCAAGAAGGGCTATACCTTCCTCGGCTGGTATACCGACAAGCTCTGTACAGAGGAGATAACCTCCATTGATGCAAAGAATACGGCCGTGGTAACCGTTTATGCAAAGTGGGAGGTAAATGCATTCACCGTAACATATCGTGATATGAACGGCGGTGACTTTTCCGGAGAGCTTCATGCGAGCACTCTCTTTACTCACAAGTACGGTGTTGCAACAAAGCTTTACAATCCTACTCGTGAAGGCTACACCTTCGGAGGATGGTATACATCTGCCGATTGTACTACAGGTAAGGTAACAAGTCTTGCGGCAAAAAGCTACACAGATGATATTACTCTCTATGCAAAGTGGACAGCAAATAAGTATGCAATAACCTACAAGGATTATAATAACAAGAGCCTTTCGGGCAAGAACCCTGCAGGTTATCCTACACTTCATTATTACGATACAGAAACAGTACTTCCCATACCTGTAAAGAAGGGTTATAATTTCATGGGTTGGTATGAGGATAAGCTCTGTGAGGGCGAGGCTGTAACCGCAATCGGCGCAAAAACCATGGAGGCAAAAACCTTCTATGCAAAGTGGGCGGCACAGATATATACCATTACTTATGTTATGAGTGATGATGCGACTGCACTTGCGGTCCTTGACGAGAGTGCACCTGCAACCCACACCTATAATACCAAGACAACTCTGGTCAATCCCGTAAGAGAAGGCTATACCTTCCTCGGCTGGTATACCACCGACACCTTCAAGACCAAGGTGACATACCTTTCGACAACAGGCTATACCACCGATATTACTCTCTACGCAAAGTGGAAATAACAAAACATTACCCCGAGTTAAACTCGGGGTAATGTTTTGTTGATATATAGCGAATTGCTCCATTTCGTTGTGTTGTTCTCACTGAAGAATGGGGCGAAATTCGGTGCGTTCGGCAATGCTTTAGATATCAGTTTACCTTATCAAATACGATATCTTCATCTTCGGTATTGTCCATAACAAGCTTACCGTCTGACAGGGTCAGGGTCTTTGTAAGCTTTTCACCGCTCTCAATCATTTCTTCCTTGATGACGGTGAGTATAATTTGATTGTCGAGGATGGAATATGCGAAGTCGTAGTTGTATTTTTCATCGGATATAATGCTGCTGAAGTCTTGGAAGGTCTTACTGTCGTTCAGCGAATTGCTGATATCATTTTTGTAGTCTTCCATGGTTTTTCCTTCTTTAGCGAACTGAGCCTCAATTTCCTCGTAAGATATGCCGTATAGTACCTCCAGATATTCGATAGAGGTATAGTAAGCGAGAGCTTCTGTCTTCAGCTTTTCAATGAAAGCATCGGTAACATCCTCGTTTACATACATACGACCGCGGTAGTGTTCATTAAACTCTAAGGTGACAGAGGAAAAAATCTCGGATTGGAGTTTGTCGAGAATTATTGTCATTTCGGCCTCTTCCAAGGTTGTCTCTTCGTTCTTTGATTCTTCTCCTGCAATTTCATCCCAGGTATAGTCTACCCTCCATGCGCCGAGGATTTCATTGTTTTCAATTATCTCGGGCTCGTTTTTGATAACTGGGGCAGTAGTAACATCAGGCTTTTTGTCATTCTTTGTTTCCTTACAGGATGAAAGGGAAACAAGCATCGCTAAAGCTAGAAATAAGGTTAATGCTTTTTTCATTGTATATGAAATTCCTCCGTTTTGTGAGATTATAATTCCTTTTGCTTCTTTTTACGCATACGGCGTATATTGATGAAGAGAGTTATTCCCAATGCAGCAACTATGAATATAGGTGTCAGCCAAGGACTTGTGCCTGTATTGGTCATAATATCAGTCCAGAGGGAGTCTACCTTTTTGGTAATATTGTTGGGCAGAGGCTCAAAGCTCTCTGTTACAGTACCTGAAGCCTCAAAATCGGGATAGAATATTGGATCCTTCTGAATATCCTCGTCAAGCTCCTTATAAGCACCCATGTGAGGTGTTGAGTAGCAGATGTACTCAATGTTTGCAAGGGCGGTCTGGGTCTCACACATGAAATTGATAAACATTTCCGCTGCTTCCTTGTTCTGTGAACCCTTGGGGATACACATAGAGTCTATAAAGAGGTTGGTACCCTCTTTTGGTACTGCAAAGGCGAGATCCTCGTTATCCTCCATCATCGTTACCGCGTCACCTGCATAGTAGGGAGCAAGGGCAGCTTCGCCGCCACCCATCTTATCGAATATCTCGTCCATGACGTAGGATTGAACAAGGGGCTTCTGCTTTTTCAGCTCATCTGCCGCATCCTCTAACTCCTCCTCGGTGAAATCGTTTACCGAGCAACCGTTACGGAAGAGGGATATAGCGAAGGCATCGCGGGAGTTGTTGAACATGAGAATGTCCTTCTCGTATTTTTTGTTCCAGAGGATATCCCACGTTTCCACGTCATCCTCGGGATCTACCATTTCGGTATTGTAGATTATACCAACGTAGCCCCAGGTATAGGGTACGGAATACTTGTTGCCGGGGTCGAAGGAATCGGATGAAATATCGAGATATTTTTCACCTATCCATTCGATGTTGGGAATGTTCGTGTAATCAAGTTCGGCGAGCATACCCTCGTTTATCAGTCTGCCCACCATATAGTCGGAGGGGATGATAACGTCATAGGAGTATGCATCAGCGCCCGCTGTTGAAAGCTTGGCATAGAGCTCCTCGTTTGAGGCAAAGGTCGAATAGTTGACATCAATACCGGTGAGCTTCTCGAACTGCGCTATAGTGTCAAAGTCACCCTCCTCACCTTCGTCGACCGAGATATATTCACCCCAGTTATATACGTTGAGAACGACATTCTTGTTTCTGAACTTGTTCCAGTCGACAGAGTCGGAAAATTCAAAACTCGCGTCGGCGCTGCCGTTCTGCTTGCTTTCATCGTCGTCCTTGTCTCTTGTAAAGAATGCTACAGAGCCTATCACCAACGTCATTGCACAGAGTATACATACTGCAGGAATGAGAATCTTCTTGAGCTTTTTGGGCGAAGAGGATTTTTTCTTTTTGGTAGAGTATTTACGAGCATCAGCTATATTTACGACGATGAGCACCGCCAATACTACAACGAAGATAAGGGTTGAGAGTGCGTTTATCTTCGGACTGACCTTCTTTCGTGTCATCGAATATATGGTGACAGAAAGGGTCTGGGAGGTTGCACCGTGGGTAAAATAGCTGATTACAAAATCGTCCACCGAGTAGGTGAAGCTCATGAGAAAGCCTGTGATGACACCGGGCATTATCTCGGGCAGAGTTATCTTGCGGAATGCCTGCCATCTGTCACAGCCAAGATCAAGCGCAGCCTCAATAAGATGCTTGTCCATCTGGCGCAATTTCGGTAAGACGTTAAGAATTACATAAGGCACACAGAAGGATATATGTGCGAGTATAAGTGTTAAATATCCCTTTTCCAGTGCGAAGAAGGCGAAAAGTACCATGAGCGATACACCGGTTACGATCTCGGGGTTTATAATAGGAAGGTAGGAGACGTCCAAGACCACCGAACGCCAGTTTTTCTTCATATTGAAGATACCTATAGCCGCAGCCGTACCGAGGATCGTGGAGATTATCGAAGCGATCAACGCTACGATAAGTGTGGTGGCAAGGGATTTAAGTATCATTTCGTCGTGGATAAGCTTTGAATACCAATCGAGGGTAAAGCCTCCCCAGACGCTTCTGCTCTTTGATTGATTGAAGGAGTTTACGATAAGAACTCCGATCGGCGCATAGAGGAAGAAGAATACCAGAAAAATATAAAATTTTCTTGTTGCGTTTTTCATAGCATCTTACCCTCCATTTCCTCATCACCGTTATCAAGCTGATTTGTAATAGACATACAAAGCAGGATGAATACCATGAGTACAAGGGAAATAGCCGCACCGAGGTTCGGATTGTAGCTGTTTCCTAAGAACTGAAGGTCGATTAAGTCACCGATAAGCATATTGGCACCGCCGCCAAGCATACGGGAGATGATAAAGGTAGATACCGCAGGTACGAATACCATTGTGATACCCGATGCTATACCGGGCATGCTCAAGGGGATAACCACCTTGGTGAATACACGTATCGAACCTGCGCCTAAGTCCTGAGCCGCCTCTATCGTATGATTCTCGATCTTGGTCATGACAGAATAGAGGGGAAGGATCATGAAGGGAAGGTAATTGTATACCATGCCGAGAACTACAGCTCCCTGAGTGTTGATCATCTCAAAGGGGCCTACGCCGAACACACCGAGAAAACGGTTGATCCAGCCGTTCTTCTCCAATAAGGTCATCCACGCATAGGTACGAAGCAGAAAGTTCATCCACATGGGTAACATTATAAGCATCTGTACAAGTCTCTGGCTTGAAGCACGGAAACGTGACATGAAATATGCCAGGGGATATCCTATCACAAGGCATATAGCTGTTGCTATAAGAGCAAGCCATGCAGAGTTGAAAAGCACGGGAAGGTATTGGCTTACCTCGAAGATGTTTTCGAGCGAAAACTGTGAACGGTAGGTAATGCTGTCCTCTTCTCCTGCGAGAACAAGCTCGTTTGCCTCTTCAAGAGTCAGCATATTGCCGTCCTTGTCATAAGGGATGTCGGTAGTAAAAGCGAATACACCGATAAGCACCAGCGGGACGATGACAAAAACTATCATCCAGAGAAGGTAAGGGCCCGCCGCCCAGCTTGTCTTATTCTTCATTTGCACCCGCCTCCTCGTATGAGGGGATGGTATACCTCGTTATCTTGGGCATTTCGGACTTCTTCATTATGTGGATATCCTCGGGTGTGAAGGAGAGACCTACGATGTCGCCCACCTTGGCACTCTTGGTGGAATGAATTATCCACAGATCGTTATAGGCATTGACCACGATCTCATAGTGAACGCCCTTGAAGGTGACAGTCTCAACCACACCGTTGAGAACCTCGTCAGACGCGGGAACCAGAGTGATATCCTCGGGACGGATGACTACGTCTACAGGCTCCATCTCATCGAAGCCCTTGTCCACACAGTCGAAGTTGTTACCTGCAAATTCAACAAGATAATCTCTGTGCATAATACCGGGGAGAATGTTACTCTCACCGATAAAGTTTGCTACAAAGGCGTTCTTGGGCTCGTTATATATATCCTGAGGACTGCCGATCTGCTGTATCTCACCCTTGTTCATTACAACTACGGTATCGCTCATGGTAAGCGCCTCCTCCTGGTCATGGGTGACATAGATGAAGGTTATGGAGAGACGCTGCTGAATCTTTTTCAGTTCTATCTGCATTTCCTTACGGAGCTTAAGGTCGAGAGCTCCCAGAGGCTCGTCGAGAAGGAGCACCTTGGGATTGTTGACCAGAGCGCGTGCTATGGCAACTCTCTGCTGCTGTCCGCCGGAAAGCTGGTTTACAGAACGTTTGTCAAATCCGTGAAGGTCTACTACGTCCAGCATTGCCGCAACTCTCTGCTTAACTTCCTTTTCCGGAACCTTAGCTATACGCAGACCGAAGGCAACGTTGTCATAGACGTTCAGATGGGGAAACAGAGCGTATTTCTGAAATACGGTGTTTAACTGACGTTTATAGGGTGGCAGGTCGTTTATACGCTTGCCGTTAAAAAGAATATCTCCCGAATCAGCCTTGGTAAAGCCTCCGATTATACGAAGGGTGGTGGTTTTACCGCAACCCGAAGGTCCGAGAAGGGTGATAAACTCCTTATCGTAGATATCAAGAGAGATACTGTTGAGAACAGGTGTATCGCTGTCCTTGAAGGACATTGAGACGTTTTTCAGCTCAATGATTTTGTTTTTGGAATTACTCATTGCTTTTTCTCCATCTAAAAATAAATAAACTTTTTGTTATTTATTTTCGTTTCCTTTTGCACGTAAAAAAGCATTTGCAAGAAAAAAACACTCCGAACAGAGGAGGACCTTCGACAGAGTGACAAACAAATCAAGCAAATAACCGATTGAATACGGTTAAAACACATGCAAAATCCGTTTCTGTAAATACATAGTAATGATATCAAAATTAAAGAATAAATGCAAGAGTTTTGCGAAAATATTTAGATTTTTTGTTGAATAATATTTGTTAATTGCTTTTAATAACGAAATTCGAGGCATAGAGGAAAACCGACAGAGCAAAAACACTGAAATTTCCGTTGAGAATAAAGAGAATATATATTCCCGTAAGCCATAAAATCATACAGAAGATAAAGGATGTGGTCTTAAGTATTTTTTCGGTTGTGTCGGTATCTAAAATACAATTGAGAATACTTTCGATGATCTGCGCTCCGTCCAGCCCTCTTATCGGCATAAGATTGAAAAGGGCATAGAGCAGATTGATGCAGGCAAAGAAGGAATAGCTTTTATAAAAGCAAAAGAATAATATAAGATTGATTGCAGGTCCCAGAGCTGAAATTACAGCCTGCTTCGGATAGTAAATAAGTTGTCCTGCAGGTTTTATATCTATCCCAAGGGGGAGAAGTGTAACCGAGCTTATCTCAACCGAGAAAAGCTTCATGGCTAAATAATGCCCTGCCTCGTGGCATAGCACACTTATAAGAATGAGGAGAAGGTATCGGGTAGGCTCTATAAGTGAAAGGAAACAAAGACTCAGCACGGATATGACGGGGATATTCAGCTTTGATATTCTTATCATGCCAGATACCCCATCGGATCTATACATGCGCCGTTATGCCGTATCTCAAAATGAAGATGTACTCCCGTTGAGCGTCCTGTGCTTCCGGGCATCGCAATGGGTTGACCGGCTCTTACAGTATCCCCTTTATTAACAAACAGATCAGAGCAATGGGCATATAAGGTCTCCAAACCGTTTTCGTGAGATATCTTAATATAATTGCCGTAGGATGTGTCATATCCCGCCATAGAAACCTCTCCGTCGGAAAAAGCGTTTACGGTGGAGTCATTATAAGGTACGATATCTATGCCTTGATGAAATTCTGTGTCGGTCGAACCGAAGGGGTCGTCTCTCTCGGCAAAAGCCGAGCTTATTTCTCCCTTAAGAGGGAAATAATATATCTTTCTCTCTGTTTTCGTATAATCAAGGGAGCTTACATACACGGTACTCGTCTGTACGGCAGAGGGCAGAGTATCGGATTCCTTATCCGTGCTTTCCTTTTCGGTAACTGTGGCATTTGCCATAGCCGCTACGTCCTCTAACGTTTCATTCGGTTTATATAACACCTTCACCGCTGCCATTATTGCTATTATACAGCTTATGGCGGCAATAGCCTTGAAAGAAGGGTAAGGCTTTTTCTGTACGTTGCCCGGAGTGTTCGTATAAACTATTTTCTTCATTCGTATCACCTCCGTATATTATATTCGCCGATAATACTTCAAATCACCGATAAGGGCAGAATAATGATGAATCAAGTAAAGAGGGTATTGAGTGGAGAATTCTTGATATAGATGAGGATAATAATAAGATCTTTGTCCTTGTTTATTATCGGTTATATATAAATAACTTGACAAAACAATACTACTATTGTATATTAATATCGTACTCGGTAAGTAATTTTTAATATTATAAGAATTCGCCCTGTTTTGTGTAATCCGTTTGCAGGGTGAGGTGCTTTTCAAGGAGATAAATATGAAAAGATTTTTGATAGCGATGTTATGCCTTATGCTTGTTTTGGGCATGACGGGATGTAACAGAAACGAAGTGGTGATCGATAAGGATGTAGGCATAACGACCTTTGAAGCGCAGGAGCCTGCAACCGAAGAGACTACTTCCGAAACGAAGGAAGCCGATACACAGGATGCTGAGGCAAGCACGCCCGAGCCCGAGGAGATGCAGGGTACCTTTACCAAGCAGCTTCAGTTTACCGACAAAGCAGGGAAGACTGTAGACACTCTCCCGTATTGGTTATATACTCCCGCCAATGCCGAGGAGGGAATGCCTCTTATAGTGGTTCTGCACAGCGCACTTGTCAAGGCAAAGAACGATCTTGGTTCTGAGGCCAATCTCGACAATATGGTTAAGGACGCGGACGATCTGCCCAAGTTTATTTATAACGGAGAGCTTGGAGATATACCCGCGTATATCGTAATGCCTCAGACCGACGGTGCATCCCGCGGATGGGCGAAGAGAGCTTCCGAGCTTGCAGAGCTTGTGGGATATTGCGAAAGAGAATACGGTATTGATAAGGAAAACGTGAGTATCGCGGGATATAGTCTCGGCGGTACGGGAGCTATCGAGGTGGCCGCTGTTTACCCCGAGGTATTCAGCCGTGTTTTGTCTGTAGCAGGAGGACTTGACGGTGTTTCCAATAATACAAGACCCTATGTTCAGGGTGTGGGCAGATTCAAGCTTGATGACAGCGATTACAGTGCCCTTCGTGTTCTTAAATCGGGCAGCAGTACCGAATACGAAAAGGAGAAAATGAAGTATCTGTATGCTGCTTCGGGCGATATATGTCTGGCTTTATCAACGGATGAAAAGGCTGCAGCACGTACCTTTGAGAATGAGAGAATAAATACCGTGGCAGATGTGCTTAAAGATAACGAAATTTCGTTATGGACTATCGTCGGAAGTAAGGACGTAGAGGTAGAGCCATCGGTATCGGAGAGGCTATGCGATGCTGTGGGTGAAACAGCAAAAAACGATAATGTTGAGGATTACAGCCACGCTATGATAATCGATCACTGTCGTGATATAAGAGATGAGATAACAGATTATCTTCTGAACGGTTGATAGCGAAAATATCTTGACAAAATCATTCTTATTTAATATAATATAATGTAATTATTAAAATTGGGGGATTATTTAAAGTGAATTCCGAAGTATTGAAGGTTGTAAAATTCGGAGGCAGCTCATTGGCGGATGCTGCCCAGTTCAGAAAGGTTGCGGATATTGTCCGCGCAGAAGAAAGCCGCCGTTACGTTGTTCCTTCTGCACCCGGAAAGCGTTTTTCCGCAGACGATAAGGTAACAGACCTCCTCTACAGATGCTATGAGATGGCATCCAAGGGTGAGGATATTGATGAAGTATTTTCTATTATCACTAAGAGATATGACGGTATTATTGCCGATCTCGGTCTTGAGGGTTATTCCCTTGAGGACGAGTACACATATATACGAGGCTCCGTTATCCACAAGGCAGGACGTGACTACGTTGCCAGCCGTGGTGAATATCTTAACGGTAAGATCTTAGCTGAGTTCCTTGGTTACGACTTTATTGATGCCGCAGAGGTTATCTTCTTCAGAGAAGACGGTAAGTTTGATGCAGAGCGTACAAACGAGGCTATGGCAGCACGTCTTGCTAAGCATGAGAGAGCTGTTATTCCCGGCTTCTACGGTGCAATGCCCAACGATACCATCAAGACCTTCTCAAGAGGTGGCTCGGACATCACAGGCTCTATCGTTGCAAGAGCGGTACAGTGCGATCTCTACGAAAACTGGACCGACGTTTCCGGTTTCCTTATGGCAGATCCCAGAATAGTAAAAGATCCCAAGGTTATCGATACTATAACATATCATGAGCTCCGCGAGCTCTCCTATATGGGCGCTACAGTTCTTCATGAGGATGCCATCTTCCCCGTAAGAGTTGCAGGTATCCCGATCAACATCAAGAACACTAACCATCCCGAGGATAAGGGTACTATGATCGTGCCCTCCGCAGATATCTCCGCTTCCGAGGATATTATTACAGGTATCGCAGGTAAGAAAGGTTTCTCGGTTATCACCCTTGAAAAGGACATGATGAACTCCGAGGTTGGTTTCGGCAGAAGAGTTCTTGAGGTTCTTGAAAACGAAGAGATCTCCTTTGAGCACCTTCCTTCAGGCATCGATACCATGAGCGTTATTCTTAACACTCACGCAATCGAAAACCGTAAGGACGATCTTGTTAATAAGCTCTGCAGAAGAGTTAAGCCCGATTCAATAACTATCAATGATGATCTTGCTCTCATTGCCGTTGTTGGCCGCCGTATGGTAAGCGCGAAGGGTGTTGCAGCTAAGCTTCTCAACGCTATCGCAGAGGCAGACGTTAATGTTCGTATGATCGATCAGGGCTCCAGTGAGCTTAATATCATCATTGCCGTTGAGTCCTCCGATTTTGAGAAGGCTATGCAGGCTATCTACTCCGGATTCGTTAAGTAATATGGATCTCTGGGGATATTTAAAAAGTACAGATAAACCGAAAATTATATACGGAATGGGAAACGGAGCGGATAAGATCCTCTCCGTTTTCGAGCTTTACGGTATAAAAGCAGAGGGTATATTTGCTTCTGATGAGTTTTACCGTGAGGGGAAACGTTTTCACGATATGCCCGTGCTTAAATATTCGGATTTCTGCGAAAAATACGATGATTTTATAGTGCTTATCTCCTTTGCTACCAATCTTCCCGAGGTAAGGGCGAACATTCTCAGAATTGCATCCGAGCGGGAGCTTTATGCACCCTGTGTACCTGTCTACGGAGATACTCTATTTACCGAGGAGTATTATAACGAGCATAAAGAAGAGATAGAAAGGACAAGGGAACTTTTTTTTGATGAATTATCAAAAGAGATATTTGATAATATAATCAATTACCGCTTAACGGGTAAGCTTGAATATCTTTTTAAGGCTCAGACCGACAAAAGAGAGCCTTGGGACAAGCTTCTTCATACACAGGATTATAGGAGCTATGCCGATCTCGGCGCATATACGGGAGATACCGCACTTGAATTTCTTTCATTCTGTCCGAACGCCGAAAGAATATATGCTATGGAGCCCGATCCCCGTAATTACAGAAAGCTTTCTGCCATTGAGGACGAAAGAATCATTAAAATCAACAAGGGTGCATGGGATAAAGCGCAAAGCCTTGAATTCAATATGGGTGCGGGCAGAGGTGCGTCAAGAGGCAGTCACGGTAAGACCGTTATTCTTGATTTCGATTCCCTTGACAATATTCTCTGTGGCGAATCGGTTGATTATATCAAATATGACGTTGAGGGCTCGGAAAAGCAGGCCCTTTTCGGAAGCCGAGGGACTATAGAAAAGCACTCCCCCGACCTGCTTGTTTCCCTCTATCACCGAAGCGAGGATATTTTTACGCTTCCCGCATTGGTAAGCTCCTTTGATCCCGAATACAAGCTGTATTTAAGACGATTCGAGTATATCCCCGATTGGGATATAAATTTATATGCGGTCAAGGATTGATTTTTTTGAATAATAGGTTTATAATAAAACTATAATCGTAAGGAGGTAATTATATGAAACTGAGAATAACCGCTCTTGTAATGGCGTTAATTATGATCGTGCTTTCTATTCCTGTGTCCGCAGAAGGAAAATATACTACAGCCAAGGACTATTTTCCTTTTACTGATATTGCAGAAAACAAATGGTATACTCCTGCGGTAAAATTCTGCTACGTTAACGGTTTCATGAAAGGTGTCAGCAACAGCTTGTTTGATCCTTCGTCCATAACGACCCGTGAGCAGATGATAATGATTATCGCAAATATGACTAAAGAGGATATTTCATCTTATACCGAGACCTCCTTTAATGACGTTTTGCCTGGTAAATGGTATACAAGTGCCATAGCATGGGCAGAGGAAAAAGGCTATACAGACGGTATTGGTGAAAACAAATTCGGTTTGGGGCTCAAGATAACAAGAGAAGAGGCTGTAGTTATGTTCTATAACCATGCCGTCTCTGATTTGACCGAACCTTTTGATGCAGAGAGTCTTACGTCCTATAAGGATCACAAAGACGTTTCCGATTGGGCGATGGAAGCCGTACTTTGGGCTGTTGCTAACGGAGTTATCAAGGGTGATAACCGGAACTGTATTGATCCCAAGGGTATTATGACACGTGTGCAGGCAGCACAGATGATATATAATCTTCAGTTGAGTGTCCTTGGTACTTCTCATAAGCACGAGTTTACCGAGCCGAGCTGTACAGAGCCTGCAAGATGTATTTCCGAGGATGGTGTTGAGGGCGGATGCAAGCTTATACTTTCTCCTGCCAAGGGCCATAGCTATGACATTCCCGAAAACTGCGAAAGTTACGTTACCTGCAACGATTGCGGCGAGCTTCTTTTTACCCCCAAGGGACATGATTATACTGCGGCAACCTGTGTTTCACCCATGACCTGCCGTAAATGCGGTAAGATTGAGGGTGCTGCTCTCGGACATACCGTCGAGATAGGAGTGTGCGGACGTTGCGGTGAGGGTTTGTTTAAGGATAACTATCAGAAGCTGACGTATTACCTTAAGGAAAAGGGAGCGGACAGAGGAAGCACAAAGCAGCTTCATGCCCGCATAAATTATAAAAACGGTGATTATGCCGAGCAGATTGTAGGATATGATCTCATAGGTAATACATGTTATATCAGATTGTTCTACCGTTTTGCAAAGAAGGGCGACAATATAGATATGAAAATTTATTTTGATTCTATTTCGTCAAGCTATACGTATACGGTAGATTACCTTGTCGACGGCAAGGTAGAGTACAGCGGTACGGGAACGGTAGATGCCTATTCATTTAACAAGAATACTTCTCTCAAATTAGATTCCTACAGCGGTAAGGACACAAGCAGAAAATCTCTTGAAGGCTTGTGTGCTCCTACTTTGATGCTCTTATTTGACGGAGCCGATCATCTTTTGACAGGATGTGCGGATATGAGCGTAAAGGATCTCGGATTTAAGAATTTTTAGAATATAATTAAAGAGGTTGCGTTGGCAACCTCTTTTGTGTTTAAAAATTCCACAATAATTTTGACGTTTCTGAAATGGCAGAGGAAAACAGAACGACCCAAAATAACAGCGACACAGCCCTGTATCTTATCGGCTTTACGAGGATAATATCAGACCATATTAAAAGACAGAATATCGACATTATATTCAAAATCAAACAGTATATTACATCTTCATTAAATGGGATAGATATACCAATGTATAAGCTTGACAAGACGAAAAATGCGATTAGCATCAAACTTACGATACGTTGCTTTTTGGCTTTGAAAAGAACGGTTATAAAATATATTTCAGATATAACAAATACAAGAATATGAAATATCGATATTATTTTATTCATTTTTATTTCAGTCGTTTTTTTGATTTATTTCCATAATTTATACTTGAATAGAAGTATGGCATATACTACGTAAAAAATAATAAGTAATCCACAGAACGTAATATGCAGAGGAATATTGTTTATATGCTTTAACAGAATCGGAGCAAGCCAAAACACCGACCAAAAAGCTATATTTAATCCTTTACTGTATTTTTTCATAATAATTTAACTACAATAATATCTTAAAATGATTTTAGCAATATAAATTAAAATATGCTTATGATTTTCCATTATTACTGCGGTCTTTGTAATTTTAACAAGTATTTAGGAAAGTCATAAACAAACGAAGGTTTTCGATTCATACACAATTATACTCCCAAAGAGAAAGAATGTCAATCATCAGAATAAGAAAAGGAAGGCTGATTTTTCAGCCCTCCTTTGATGAATAATACAAGCAATAATGAGTATTCGTCGATTGGGAAAATGTTGCTTGATTTAAGTTAACGGTCTAATAGCAACCATATAATTATCGGCATCATAAGCTACTTTATAAGCTACTCTATATGTTTCCCCTTCTATAAGTTCCATATTGTTGTTTCGCTCAAAATATATACCTGTATAAACATATTTTGTTTTGTTTCCTACTTTAAAGCTATATTCGGATTTCCCGTTATAAAGTTTGTCTTTTATAAATTGTCCGTTAAATTCATGGATTTCCGGATCACGTATAATACTATAAAGATAGATTGAATCTCCCAGAAGAACCACTGATACTGCTAAAGATAAAAGAACTCGACACCAAATCTTCCATTTTCTACATGCAACGAAAATGACGACAATCATGCCAACAAGCAATATTAAATTTATAATTATATCTTCCCAAAAAATAGAATAATCGTACATTATTGTCTCCTAAATCAGGGGACAGTTCCCTGATTGAATATTTTCTTGCTATCTGTAAACTATAAATAATTATACTCCTTAAGAGAAAAATGTCAATCATCAGCATAAGAAAAGGAAGGCTGATTTCTCAGCCCTCCTTTGATGAATAATACAAACTAACAACAAAATTGGAATAATCATTTGTCAATCAGGGAGCCGTCCCCTGATTTATTTAGTAATTATCCAAAATGGTTTAAAGTCTTCGGATTTGACATTTATTACGTTTAAATTCTTAATGTTTTTTGGTTCTTCGAAGAAGACTGCATAGGAGAATGAACCCTCAGAGACACCTTTTTCATTATATGTTTCAATCTCTGTATATTCGGGCTTGCCGTCTTTGGTGCAATCTCCCAGCGAATCGCTATAATACAGTGCATAACCACCGGTAAAGTAATACTTTCCGTCCTTCATCTGCATTTCCGCTGCCAACAATTCGTCATTATCCGTAAGTGCGAAATAGATTGAATTATAGTCATCAATATTTAATGTATAAATATCATTTTGTATTGTAAAATCATCCGTTGCTGTTAATTCAGCCATTATTGCCTCTGCGGGATCGCTGTGATATTTTGCGGAAAAACTGAATTTATTTCCTATACCAAAAGATCCAACGGTAATTATAACTACTAATATAATAATTGTCAGCAAAATGTATTTCTTCATTTTTGTGTTTCACCCCTGATTTAGGTCATTGATTCACATATATTTAATAATACTTTTTTTGTTTTATATGTTTTGAACATTACCCAAACAAACATACTACCAATACAAACTATCAAAATGACATACACAGCGATAATCTCTTTAAATCTGTCTGAAAGAATAATCGGTAAAGTTATTATGGTAAAACAGTATATCCAACCGCTAATAATATCGATATATCGCTTGATAAAAAAATTATCTATTCGGCGGAAATCGATTTCAGTATTTGTTTCAATTACTACGTTGTTGATTATTAACTGTGGTTTTCTGATACTGATGGGAGATTTACAAACCCTTGAAGGTATGTATTTAACCTTTAATTCTTGGTCTTTAACCGTATAAACTGCATATAAAATGCATGGATCTAAATCATTCATCCAATCATCGCCATAAGCCATAATTATTGCATTAAATATAAACAGAAGAAACCTTTGGAAAAAAAGAACAGCAATTTTTATAACACTTATTTTTGAAGCTTTAACAGTATAAAAGTTAAGTGTTTCGTTTTGAGTAAGATCTATATCTGTACATTCTTCTGAAGATAATATCTGTATTTTGTTTTGATATTGTATGTTTAGCTCTGTCAATGAATTTGATTTTAAATAAATTTTCAATTTTTCAATCACCAACTTATATCAATTTTACAATCAAATAAATCAGGGGAAGTTCCCTGATAGAATATTTTCTTGCTATCTGTAAACTATATATAATTATACTCCTTAAGAGAAAAATGTCAATCATCGGCATAAGAAAAGGAAGGCTGATTTCCCAGCCCTCCTTTGATGAATAATACAAATTACAACAAAATCGGAATAATTATTTGTCAATCGGGAAGCGAACCCTGTGTCAATTATATTTTTCCTGCAAGGTGTTACAGAGTGAAAACCATTTGATAGACTTATAATCAGGAAGATCCTTCTTCCTTTCGTAACGGTTGATTTCCTGTGTAGTAAAATCGAACAGAATATACTCATAGGAATCAAGTGACAGCTGTTCGTATAATATTAAATAATCATCGTTATAATACCCTTTAATATATCTGCCTTTAAGAACAGGAGGTGTATTGTAGACCGATTCAAGAAAATAATCCTTATCTAACATATTATCAGGTACTTTTATCAATCTGGTTGTTTCACCCAAAAGAACAAAAAGACAGTAGTTATGAGGTAATTTTTTGTGATAACCATCGATATTATGTCCGAAGGCTTCGCCCTCTTCGATATCCGAAAATCTTGTCTCTCCGAAAGATTCACATCCTGTAAATGATGAGAGAGACGTTATGATCAATATTAAAGCTATAATCCTATGCAATTCAAAACATCTCCTAAATCAGGGGACAGTTCCCTGATTGAATATTTTCTTGCTATCTGTAAACTATAAATAATTATACTCCTTAAGAGAAAAATGTCAATCATCGGCATAAGAAAAGGAAGGCTGATTTCTCAGCCCTCCTTCGATGAGTAATACAATTTAACTTGATTTATGTATCAAATCAAGGACAATTTTTGTTCGCGATGAATACACCAACACACTATTATTATATTTACCTGAAAGAATGTGATCATCAGACCAATGTTCCGGGTAAAGTATCAGTTCGTTTGAGTTATCTGTTAGTATTTTATATATCAACGAAAACCTACCTTCTCTATAGCTCCCACCTTCTTCTCTTATGATTTCGAATTCGGAATCAATAACTTCATAGACTTCGTTATCAATTTCATACTTTAGATCGTTAATGTATCGAATTTGATTAACTGTAGCAATAGTAGTTATAACACAAGCAAAAATCGTAACGGTTATCCAAAGAATCTTGTCTCGCTTGTTCTCTTTTAACAAGCTATATTTTTTCTTTTTGCTTTTTATATTTCCATCCTTCATTTTATCAATATTGTTTTTGTCTTTTATTATGCTTATTTCCCATAATACCAACAAAAAGATTGATACTAAACAAACTACGGCAAAGATAGTCAGAGCTATATAGCTTTCTTTTAATTCTTTTGTTAATATATGTTTGTATTTATCGAAATCTAAATTGTAATTATTCATTATAAGATCGTATCCAATATAGTTGTCAGTAGATATTCTGAAATGTCAAAACCTAAATTCACTTTGACACCTTTCTTTTTGTAGTTTATCTTTAATTTCTTTTTCTTTATTTTCAAAAGAGAATTTTTGGATTTAAATCAGGGGGCGGTTCCCTGATTGAATATTTTCTTGCTATCTGTAAACTATAAATAATTATACTCCTTAAGAGAAAGAATGTCAATTGTTTTAGCAAGAACTCAAAAAGGAAGGCTGATTTCTCAACCTTCCTTGATGAGTAACACAAACATAATAATTTGTCAATCAGCGAACCGCCCTCGATTTATGTCCCCTGTGTCATTATTATTTAGTTAGTCTGTGTTATTAATAAGGCAAATCAATTCTTGTTCATATATATAATCGCTTATAAGTTCAGCTCCTTCATCAAGCAACTGATTGATTTGAATTATATGACCATCAATATAAAAACGTATCCAAGAATCTTCGGTATAGTGTGAAAAATTTTTTAAACCAAATTTTAATTGATTTTCAGAATCAACACTATATTCGACTGATTTTCTAATATCATTAATTTCTTGAACGTAAAAAGTTGAATTGGTTTTTCTCAAATGTTTAACAATACTATCAATATCGTTAAACAATGAATCTGCAAAGAAAAAAACTTTACAATCATATTTATTAATTAAGTAATTATATAAACGAATGATTATATTTTCTTTTACCTTTTCTGTAATAATATAATTCAAACAATCACCTCTTAGTTATTTTATGGATTTATACCATTTCACTACTTTATCAATTTTTATTCGAAAAGCAACAATCCATCTTCCCGATCGTTTGATTTCAAACTGAACATGCCAACCGATAGGATTATATTTATGTAAACTTTTTGTATGTGGACGATGTATCATTATTTTAAGGCTACTGAAGAGTTCAACACCAACCTTACATTCCTTTCCCTTGAAAGAAAAGGCAATTTTCTTTTCGATTTTTTTAAACCACTTAATCAACTTTGGAGCAACTTTAGTTATAACTTTAACTCCCAAAAGTGCACCAAGAAGTACACCTAAAGCTGAAAAGGCTAAACTAATACGTTTTTTCTGCTTTTTTGTAAGTTTAAGCAAGTTGCAAATAGCAAGTGCTACTCCACCGAATACAGCTCCAGCTGCAACACTACAAATAACTCGAAGAAGCCATTTTCCAGAATGATCACCATTATTAATAGGCTCATTTTCACAATATGCGTATAAGTTATAACTTAACCACAGTTCGTTTATTTCTAAATAAGAAACCTCATCACAATTAACAAACCTGCCGACCTCAGGGTTGTAATATCTACTCTGGAGATAGTAAAGATTTGTTTCATCATCGTAGTAATAACCGCGATAACGGAAGGGGTTTATATCACCGATAAGGATATTGGAAGAATCGAAGGGAATACTGCACTTACCCCAGGCATCGTAGGTATACTTAACCTTGGTATCGCCGTAAATATCAATGATCGATATTACGTCACCCTGAAGGTTCTTGACAAAGAAGTAGGATTCTCCGTTATACTTAATACCGCAGACACTGTCTTCGTTGTCATAGAGGGGAATAAGGGTGTTATCACCCCAAGTCTCACGGATAAGCTTGTTGCCGTCATAGAGATACTCATGCTTAACACCGTCAACGGTCTTGCTTGTTCGCATACCGCTTGAATTGTAGGTGTATGTAATTCCGTCATAGGACTTTAACTGTCTGCCCTTCTCCCATGTCAAGGTATGACCGAGATAGGTTGTAGGATTACCCTGTGCATCGTAGGTAATGCTTTGACCGTCATAGCTTGTGAGAAGATCCTTCCAGGTGCTGTCATAGGTGTAGACCTTGCCGTTCTTAGTAAGAATATTACCGTAGTTATCATAGGTCATTGTATTAATGACTGTTGATACACCGGAAAGGTTAGTATATGTCTCTGTCAGAAGCTGACCGAGAGCATCATAGGTGTACTCGGTTACACCAAGCTCGGAGTCTGTTACCTTGGTGATTCTTTCCTCGCCGTCATATTCGTAGGAGAGGATACGGTCCGATTCGGTAAGACGGGCAGAGGAAATAACTATCTCCTTGACAAGCTGTGTTGTGGGCAGGGACTTGAATCTGTCATTCTCTCTGTGCTCATAGGTTACCTCACCCTCAAGATATGTAAATCTGCGGTTCAGAGTACCTGTAGAGTGCTGAAGCTCGTCAAATGCCTTTCTGCCGAAGGAATCTGTCTTACTGTGGGATGTTACAAGAAACTCACCCACCGAATCAATGCTGTCGGGAACGTAGAACTTAACTACCTCATTCTTTTCATCGCTGTTATCGTAGTAAACGGTTTCCTCACCGCCATCTGCAAAGATGATACGCTTCTTAAGCATATTATCATCCTTATCGTAGCTGTAGAGGATGGTAGTCACCGCAGCTCTTGAGGTAACAAGCTCGCTTTCGTTGACAGTAATATCATACTCAACACTCTTAACAAGCTTATCATCAAGGTAAGTATAATTATACTCCTTAAGTGAAAGAATGTCAATTGTTTGCACAAGAAAAGGAAGGCTGATTTCTCAGCCTTCCTTCGATGAGTGATACAAATTAACAACAAAATTGGAATAATAATTTGTCAATCAAAGAACCGTCACCTGATTTAGAGAACCGTCACCTGATTTATCCAGAAAGATAATGCCGGGTAATCCATACATTAAATCTATTCTTTGTCAATGCGCTTGGGCGGCTGTCCGTACAAGAAACACACCTTTCGGTCAATGGTTTTGGTCACATCAGGGTAAACTTGGTAAGAAAAAAGCAATTATAGCCGTCTCAAGAAAAATGCTTGCTTTAGCATATCATCTCATTGCCACAGACCAATTCTATGACAATGAGATTGCTATGCATAATTCTAATTCCTAAGACTTGGCTTTTTTCAAGCCCAACTTTCTTGGGCTTTGTTAGCTTGCGCTTTTTTATCGTTTACCGCTCGATTTTCACGCTAACCGTCCCCTGATTTATTAGGGAACAGTCCCCTGATTTATTAATAGTTAGTCTGATTTATGTTTGTTATGAATCAGAATCTTGTTTGTTCCAACCTAAATAACTATCAATTAACCATTCTTCCATGGAATCCTTTGCCCAATCAAGGCAGTCGCAATCTTTATAATTGTAATTTATATTTGGCATTTTAACATTTCCGATATACATAAGATGTTTATGAGGATAGGTGTTTTTTTTGTTATATTCCATAACAATTCTTGTGTATTTTTCAAGTGGGTAAAGATACTCTTTAGCCGGAGGAATTGAAGGGAGCGTTCGAATATTTTCAAGCTCATTTAAAGTAGGGATACTATCGAATATTTTATCGAAAACTTGAATTATAGAATATAGTGTATCTTTATAATATTCAATGTCACCTATTTTTTGGAAAATGATATATTTTCCGTAAAAACCATATTCTTTTGAGTATTCCGTATGAAATTGATATGAATATATATCACCTAAATTCCAAGGATTTCGTATAAAATCAATTTGTTTGTTGAATTTCTTTTCTGAAGGCATGGGCGTTGAAAGCTTTTCTTTTAAAGCATCAAGCATTTTTAAATACTTTGAAAAACTTTTTGGATCATCTTCCCACAATTCACTTCCAGCGCTTTCAGAAATGAATTTTAGAGCATGTGATTTTACGGTTTCCGTTAATCGTCCCACTGACCATTGAGTATCAGCAAGAGCATACCAAAAAATAGCTTCTTCATCTGTTCCGATCAATTCTTTATATTCATCCAATACTTTTTTATAGGCTTCATCGTTATTTAATTGTTGTTTTAATAATTCAATATAAGTATCTTTAACATCGCAAGCGGTATCGTTTGAAAATAAAGTTGAATTCCAAGTACCCATAAAACATTTTCCTTTCACATCATTCAGGGTCTACCCAACTCTGTACCAAACTGGTCATTTGATTAAATTCTGTTTTAAATTTGCTCCACTTTTTCGGAGAGATTGAATTAATCATATTCTCTAATGTGTCTAAAGTGTATGCAGTAATCAATGTTTGCTCCAATGCACGCGCTTGAGATTTAGATAATCCTGTGGCAATCGGCATCATTGTATATTTGGTTTTCGGGAATTTTTTACTTGTATGTTTGTTCTTACGTGCTGTATAATTCTTTGTCATTCCAACATACACAACATCGGTAGTATTTTTATATACTATAACATATACAGTATAATTTTTAAGTTTGTTTGGATTTAATCCTCCGGATTTAACTTTACTTTTTGTTGACGATACAACACTTTGTGCAGAGGAAGAAAGCGACTTTAGTTTGTTTACTGTATATATTATACCTGTAATAGCAATAGCGGCTGCTGCTACGCACAATGCGATAATCCATGATGTAGATATAGCTATTTTCAGACTCGCCATAGAAGCTGATATGCCAGTCATTAAACTAGATAATTTACCGCTAAGCAAAGTAGTAATGGAAGCTGAAATGACCAAAGTGGATGAATAATACCCATTATAGTCAATCATGGTGATGGGAGTATTAGTACAATAACAAAATAAGTTTGAGGCTACACTAGTATTATTTAAAAGTGTTAAACATATTTCATCCCTATTAACAAATCTACCAACCTCGGGGTTGTAATATCTGCTCTGGAGATAGTAAAGATTTGTTTCATCATCGTAGTAATAACCGCGGTAACGGAAGGGGTTTATGTCACCGATAAGGATATTGGAAGAATCAAAGGGAATACTGCACTTACCCCAGGCATCGTAGGTATACTCAACCTTGGTATCGCCGTAAATATCGATGATCGATATTACATCACCCTGCAGGTTCTTGACAAAGAAGTAGGATTCTCCGTTATATTTGATACCGCAAACACTATCCTCATTATCATAGAGGGGAATAAGAGTATTGTCGCCCCAGCTTTCACGAATGAGCTTACTGCCGTCATAGAGATACTCGTGCTTAACTCCGTTAACGGTCTTGCTTGTTCGCATACCGCTTGAATTGTAGGTGTAGGCGATATTATCAAAGCTCTTAAGTTGACGACCCTTCTCCCATGTCAAGGTATGACCGAGATAGGTTGTGGGGTTACCCTGTGCATCGTAGACGATAGACTGACCGTCATAGCTTGTAAGAAGATCCTTCCAGGTGCTGTCATAGGTGTAGACCTTGCCGTTCTTGGTAGTAATATTACCGTAATTATCATAGGTCATTGTATTAATGACTGTTGATACACCGGAAAGATCGGTAAATGTCTCTGTAAGGAGCTGTCCGAGCGCATCATAGGTGTACTCTGTAACGCCTTCTGCAGAGTCCGTAACCTTAGTGATACGTTCCTCACCGTCATACTCGTAGGAGAGGATGCGGTCCGCTTCGGTGAGACGGGCGGAGGAAATAACTATCTCCTTGACAAGCTGTGTTGTGGGCAGGGACTTGAATCTGTCATTCTCTCTGTGTTCATAGGTTACCTCACCCTCAAGATATGTAAATCTGCGGTTAAGAGTACCTGTAGAGTGCTGAAGTTCGTCAAATGCCTTTCTTCCGAAGGAATCTGTCTTACTGTGGGATGTTACAAGAAACTCACCCACCGAATCAATGCTGTCGGGAACGTAGAACTTAACTACCTCATTCTTTTCATCGCTGTTATCGTAGTAAACGGTTTCCTCACCGCCATCTGCAAAGATGATACGCTTCTTAAGCATATTATCATCCTTATCGTAGCTGTAGAGGATGGTAGTCACCGCAGCTCTTGAGGTAACAAGCTCGCTTTCGTTGACAGTAATATCATACTCAACACTCTTGACAAGCTTATCATCAAGGTAAGTATAATTATACTCCTTAAGTAAAAGAATGTCAATTGTTTGTATACGAAAAGGAAGGCTGATTTCTCAGCCCTCCTTCGATGAATAATACAAACTAACAACAAAATTGGAATAATCATTTGTCAATCAGAGAACCGTCGCCTGATTTAGAGAACCGTCACCTGATTTATCCAGAAAGATAATGCCGGGTAATCCCTACATCAAATCTATTCTTTGTCAATGTGCTTGGGCGGCGGTTCGTACAAGGAATACTCCTTTGGGATTGTGGTTTTGGTCGCACCAAGGTAAGCTTGGTAAGAAGAAAGCAATCATCGCTGTATCCAGAAAGATGCTCGCTTTAGCATATCATCTTATTGCCACAGAGCGGTTCTATGACAATGAGATAGCTCTTCACAATTCTAATTCCTAAGACTTGTTTTTTTAAGCCCAAGTCCCTTGGGCATTGTTGGGTTGCGTTTTTTCTTGCTCACTTAACGGTTTTCACGCTAACCGTCCCCTGTGTTATTGTTTAAATTAAATTGAATAATGACAAAAATAACGCAACGTATAAAAGTACTTTAACAGATGTAAATAGAACCACACACATGAATATATGATCATCTTGGAGTAATTGGTCATAGTTTTCTTTTTGGCAAGGTTGTTTGGTGATTTTTGACAATATAGCACTAATAAAATTTAATGCCCGAGGAGCAATTATACGCATTACGATTCCCAACAATGTAAATATACACACTAATATGTATGATAATAAAGCGGTCTCGTTTATACCTGTTAATAGTATGAAAATTAGGGAAAGAAGTAAAAGAATCGTATTATAAAGAACGTTTTTCCAAAACGTAACAGATTTCTTCGCAATTTTATAAGATACTATATAACAACATAAAAATATAAGGATTATTATCAAAATATCCACAAAGCATCTCCTTATTTTAAATCAGGGGACAGTTCCCTGATTGAATATTTTCTTGCTATCTGTAAACTATAAATAATTATACTCTTTAAGAGAAAAAATGTCAATCATCAGCATAAGAAAAGGAAGGCTGATTTCTCAGCCTTCCTTCGATGAGTAATTCAAACAATTAACAACAATTCAAGACAATGATTTGTCAATCAGGGAACTGACCTCTGATTTATGTAATTTGCTGATTTAAAGTTGTATAATATGTAATACCGGTAACAGCTAAGAAAAACATTAATGCAAAAAAGATAAATAAGCAATTATACATAACTTTATCTTCTGTGCAAGATGTAAAATCCATCTTGATAAACAACAACCGCAAAATAGGATAACAAACACACAAAAATGCAAAATATACAATATAGTTTTCAAAAAGGTTTACCCCAAAAGAACCTGTTCCTGAATACGGATCTTCATAAATTATTATATGTATTGCCGCAATCAATAAACCAATCGTATAAAAACATATTGGTAACATTTTGAGTTTGGTTTTTTTAATTGATATTACATTATTGCTATATGCAGTTTGTACATACCCCTTACTGTTTTTCCAAAGCTCAACGACGGTTTTCTTGAATTCTTTTTCGGTATTATATAAATGTATCTTATCGGATAAATCAAGCGCCGCTAATGCTGTTTTTTTCTCATTGGAATCTTTTAGATTAATGATCCTTTTAACTTGTATTTCTTTAAATCTTTTTTCGATTTCATAATCAGTATAATCTTCGTATTGGCGGGCTTTTTTTATAATATACATAATAATTTTTGCGTATTTAGTTTTTACACTAAATATGATATATATGACAGTCCATAGTATCATCGCATAAAATGGATAAAATATATTAAATATCCACAACGATATTAAAACACAAGCTGTTACGATAAAAAATGTGTTGAATATATAAAGACTTAATCGTTTGCATTTACACAAAATATATAACAAAGTAAATGAAAAAATAACCGTTAATAAAGATAGTATTAATGTATTAACATATCTTGATGTTTCAGGAGTCTTTATAAAAAATGTTAAAAGTTTTAACACTTACATGCCTGCCTTTCAAACTTAAAAAGCTTTTTTATACTATAACCTAAAGAAGACATAAATCAGGGGACAGTTCCCTGATTGAATATTTTCTTGCTATCTGTAAACTATAAATAATTATACTCCTTAAGAGAAAGAATGTCAATCATCAGCATAAGAAAAGGAAGGCTGATTTCTCAGCCCTCCTTCGACGCGTGATACTAAGAATAATAATTAAGAAAGATTATTCGTAATAATAAGCACACATAAACACACAGCTATACCTAAATACAGAAGTTCGATAAATATAACAGAAATAGTTGACAAAAATGTTGAATTTGAACTGATACCCCCCGGAGTGGACCAAAACAGCTCGAAAAGAAGGGGTGCCATAGGAATAGCTACAGAAATTGTTATAATCAAATATTCTATCAGGAATACTACTACATTTTCCGAAACATGAGTAGACTCTGTGATTCCTAACATCGAACTCAATAAAATTAACGGAAAGCTATGTGCATGAAACATAAAGGTATAGCCATATTCTCCGGGTCCATCTATTCTCATAAAATCCGAATTAAGGATTTGCTTACATTGAGAAAAACTTGTAACATAGAAAAATTGTTGGTGGTTTTGCGATATTGTGGATAGTCTGTATTTATCGTTTTTTAATAAATGCTTTAAGACAAAAAACAGGCACATCCAACTGATAAATGCAGGTATTATAGGTAGACAGGCAAAAATATACGAGGAGATGATCATATTTATATATAATTGCTTTGCTCTGATAATGGTGTAACAGGTAGCATTTCTTGTCTTCATTTTTATCAAAAGAACAAGAAAGAAGATTAATGTAATCGCCAGATCTATACCTGTAATTATCAGTATATCCTTTAGATTTTTAATCATATAAATGAGCTCCTATATATTTTACAAATTATGCAGTAACAGCACGATATAAAACTTTAAAAAACTTTTTAGGGTTACGTATAGATTTGTAATTCTTGTTAATTTGGGAAGCGATTTTCGAAATTCTTTTATTAGTGAAGTATTTCGAAAATCAGGGTACAGTTCCCTGATTGAATGTTTTCTTGTTATCTGTAAAGTATAAATAATTATACTCTTTAAAGCTCAGAATGTCAATCATCTGCATAAGAAAAGGAAGGCTGATTTCTCAGCCCTCCTTTGATGAATAATACAAATTAACAACAAAGTTGGAATAATTATTTGTCAATCAAGGAAGCGATCCCCTGATTTATGGTTTCTGTATTTCATACGCAGTTACATACTCACTGAGACCAAAATCAATATACCATACTTTACCGTAGTATGTACCGTCTTCATCTTCTGTATAAGCCCAAAGCCGTTCGTCTCCATCCAGAACGATGGTGTCTTTATGTGAGTTATTGATGATTTTGAATTCACCCTCATAGACTTCATATATCTCTTCATTTATATAATGCTTAAAAACAAAGAATCGTGATATTCCGTAGCCCCATACGAGCAATACTACTAAAAGTGCTATTCCAAACTCAATGATACGGTCTGAAATAGTATCATCATCCACTTTAATGAATAAAAGTATAGCGGTTAATACTATTATACCGAGAACAACACAATAAACGGTAGTTATTATAGAACCGGCAATCACAGCAGTTTCACAATTTCTGTACATTTTAAATCCTTTGACCAATTGTATATGAATTTATTATTTAGCCAATACCTTTCCGGCAATATCAAATAATTTGTTAGAGATTTCTAACGATAGCTTTATTCTCTTTCCGAGTATTTTTTTGTTGAATTTGATTTTTCTCTTTTTTCTTTTTCGTTTGATGCTATTTTTGATGAATTTCTTGCTTTTCTTTGAAAGTTTCTTACGCAATTTAACTATTTTTTTCTGTGCGGATTTCGAGGATAGTAAATCGATACCAGTATTTATTGAAGCTATAGCCGCTCCGTTTATTATAGCTCCGAAGTCGAAAGTCTTACCCCTTGCCCAATTCATAGCACTTTTAATGACACTTGAAAGAGTGTTTTTTACAAACTCAGCAATGATTTTTTTCTTTCTGGAAAAAAACTTTAAAGAGTCAAAAGCCCATTCAATTGCAACAGATGCATAATCGGCAGGATTAATATCAAAGTATTTCTTCTTTTTTAGTATCAAAGTATGGTAAAGATATATAGCAATATCAATATATAATTCAATAAGAATTCCACACAAGGCACTCAATATTATTTCCGCTATCTTCTCTACTATTAAATCGCCACTTTCATCCGTGTTGTTCACCGGATTGTTTTCACAATATGCAAAAAGTGAAAGATTTTTATATTCGGTAGTCTTGGTAACTACCTCGCACTCATCCCCATTAACAAATCTGCCGGTCTCGGGATTATAATATCTACTCTGGAGATAGTAGAAGTTTGTTTCATCATCGTAGTAATAACCACGATAACGGAAGGGGTTTATGTCACCGATAAGGATATTGGATGAATCGAAGGGAATACTGCACTTACCCCAGGCATCGTAGGTATACTTAACCTTGGTATCACCGTAAATATCGATGATAGATATTACATCGCCCTGAAGATTCTTGACAAAGAAGTAGGATTCTCCGTTATACTTGATACCGCAAACACTATCCTCATTATCATAGAGGGGAATAAGGGTGTTATCGCCCCAGTTTTCACGAATAAGCTTATTACCGTCATAGAGATACTCGTGCTTAACTCCGTTAACGGTCTTACTTGTTCGCATACCGTTTGAGTTGTAAGTATATGTAATGCCGTTGTATGACTTTAACTGACGTCCCTTCTCCCATGTCAAGGTATGACCGAGATAGGTTGTAGGATTACCCTGTGCATCGTAGGTAATGCTTTGACCGTCATAGCTTGTGAGAAGATCCTTCCAGGTGCTGTCATAGGTGTAGACCTTGC
>SVTI01000113.1 GCA_015063855.1 Oscillospiraceae bacterium | reverse complement strand
AAAGAAATTCGTAGCGAAATCCGAAAACGCAACGGTGGGTATGCTGCTGGATATGTGGGTGGAAGAAGAACTGAAGCCCGGAAACTTAAGCAACGGTACGGTAATGTCCTACCAAGGCACCGTCAACCGCATCAAGCAATTTCCCATCAGCAACCGAAAACTGAAAAGTGTGACAGCCGACCATCTGCAGACGTTCATGGATCAGCTCAGCTTCGGCGGAGTGAACCCGGACGGTACAACAGCGAAGGCACTTAGCAAGGGCTACTTACGTTTGTTCTCCGCCGTACTGCAGGGAGCGTTCCGCTTTGCAGTATTTCCAAAGCGTATGATTTCCTTTAATCCGATGCAGTACGTTGTATGGCGTGGGAAAAAGGATGATTACGAATTGTTCTCGGAGGATAACGGAGACGTTGCTACCATACCGACGCTGACTCACGAAATGTATCTAAAGCTTGAGGATTTTCTGAAAGCGAAGGATAACCCCGCACTGCTCCCCATACAGATCGCATACTACACAGGACTTCGCATCGGCGAGGTCTGTGGCTTAACTTGGCAAGACGTAAATCTTGAAAAGCAGTACCTTACGGTACGCCGCAGTATGCGCTACAACGGTGCAAGGCACAAAACCGAGATAGGGGCTACCAAACGCAGGAAAGTCCGCACGGTGGACTTCTGTGACACCCTGGCAGAGATTCTGCGAACAGCTAAGCTCGAACAGCACAAAAACCGATTCAAATACGGAGAACTCTTCTGCCTCAACTACTACGTTGAGGTTAAGGAAAAAGACCGTACATACTACGAGGTCTATACGCTACCGAGAAACGGGAAGGTTCCCGAGGGATACAAGGAGATATCCTTTGTGTGTCTCAGACCTGACGGAGCGTATGAATCGCCAAGCACCATCGGTATTATGTGCAAACGGGCAAGCAAAAAGGTAGAAGGTCTCGACGGGTTCCATTTCCACCAACTGCGTCACACATTCACAAGCAATCTGCTCTCCAATGGAGCAGCGCCGAAGGATGTGCAGGAGCTTTTAGGTCACTCTGATGTCAGTACCACGATGAATGTCTACGCTCACTCTACAAGAGAGGCGAAGCGTACTTCCGCAAGACTGCTCGATAAAGTAGTTAGCGGCCCTATATAAAAAGTTTCCCTTATTTTCGCTCATAAGGGCAAAAACAAGGGAAAATACATAACAGTTGAGTTTGTAATTGACGAAAAACCCAGTAATATCAAGGGTTTTTAGAGTGTAGGACAGTTAATGTTTGATAAACTGTAATTTATCGGTCACTTTATTTCGGGCATTGAACATCAAACACAATTAAACTCCAAGCCCGAAGTATAGCCGCGGTGCAACCGCCCTGCAAACTATAATTTATGGAATGGTTTACTTAGAGCAGGATATAGTTAATAAGTATAAAATGTTGAATTTAGAAAAATTATGTGATATAATTTATATGATAATGTTTTGAATTAATTCAATACGGTAAATGAAATGAACAGTTATTTTAAAAATCTAAATAAAATAGAATTTGTCGTTACCTATGCCTGTACGGGCAGGTGTAAGCATTGTTCGGAAGGGGAGCATTCTACCTCGGGAGAGCATATTGATCCCGAGATTGCGGCAAAGGCTGTGAAGGAGCTTGCTTTTGAATATCCCTTGCAGACCGTTACGACCTTTGGCGGTGAGCCGCTTCTGTTTCCCGAGGTCGTATATTCTGTTATGAAGGCGGCAACCGAATGTGGTGTTCCCAAGCGACAGCTTATTACCAACGGGTATTTCTCTGCAATTATAGACCGCATCCGCACAGTTGCGCAGGGTATAGCCGAGGCGGGTGTAAATGATCTGCTTCTCTCGGTAGATGCCTTTCATCAGGAGACTATACCCCTTGAAACTGTCAAGCTTTTTGCAAAGGCACTGAAGGATTGCGGCGTTCCTGTGCGGCTTCATCCGGCATGGCTTGTGTCACCCGAGGATGATAATCCATATAACCGTAAAACTCGGGAGATACTTCACAGCTTCGCTTCAATGGAGCTTTATGAAAATGAGGGGAATGTAGTGTTTCCAAGCGGTAATGCACTCAAATACCTTGCAGAATATTTTGCTGATACTCAGCCGGAGAATCCTTATATCGAGGACCCCTATGATATTAAATGTATCTCTGTAGACCCTGATGGAGCTCTCCTTGGCGGTAATCTCTACCGTCAGAGTATTATGGAGATAATAAAAGACTATGATCCATTAAAATAAAATTCAGGAGAATGATTATGAAAAGAGTTTATGATTTTTTGAAGAAAGCAAACGTATATTACCTTGCAACAGTTGAGGGGGAAGTGCCCAGAGTCCGCCCCTTTGGAACTATCAACGAGTTCGAGGGTAAGCTCTATATTCAGACAGGTAAGGTTAAACCCACAAGCAAGCAGTTAGCCTCCAATCCCAAGGCGGAGATCTGCGCATTCTGTGAGGGTGAATGGATCCGCGTTGCCTGTGAGCTTGTGGAGGATGACCGTTTTGAGGCGAGAAAGTCAATGCTTGACGCATATCCCAACCTTCGCTCTATGTATGACGAGAATGACGGCAACACTCAGGTTCTCTATATGAAGAATGCAGTAGTATCGATTTGCGGCTTCGGCAAGGCTCCCGTAACCTTCGAGTTTTAAGATATCGGTATGATTAAAGAGCTTGTACATGATCCCATCTTCCTTGGCGGAAGATCGCAGATCGCAACGAAAGAGGATTTGCAGGTGGCACAGGATCTGCTGGATACCCTTATAGCCCACAAGGAGGGCTGTGTAGGTATGGCGGCGAATATGATAGGAGTGCGCAAGCGCATTATTGCCTTTCTTGACGAGAGCGGTAAGCTGCCGACATATACGGTTATGCTCAATCCCGAGATCATAAAGAAGGATGGTGCATACGATACCGAGGAGGGCTGTCTTTCCTTACTTGGAGGTCCCAGACCCTGCAAACGCTATAAATCTATCAAGGTAAAATATCAAACCACAGAAATGCAGACACGTATCAAGAGCTATACAGGCTTTACCGCACAGATAATTCAGCATGAGGTAGACCACTGCAACGGAGTTTTGATATAAAAGAGGTAAGCTATGCCATTACAAATTATTCGCCGTGATATAACCAAGATGCAGGTCGATGCCATTGTCAATACTACCAATGAGGAGATGGTTGGCTACAGCGGTGTTGACCTTGCCATTCATAAGGGAGCAGGTCCCGAGCTTGATTTTGAGTGTGCGAAAATCGCTCCTCTCGGGCTCGGCTCTGCCAAGATAACAAAGGGATATAATCTTCCCGCCAAGTATATTATACATACCTCAGGTCCTGTATGGAGAGGGGGACTTGTGGGAGAGAGTATTATCCTTCGCTCCTGCTATATTGAGTCGCTTAAGCTGGCTCTTCAATATAATTGTGAGTCGGTTGCCTTTCCCCTTATTTCCTCCGGTGCGTACGGTTATCCAAAGGCTCAGGTGCTCAAGTTCGCAATTCAGGTAATAACCGAGTTTCTTTATGAGCATGAAATGACGGTCTACATCTGTGTGATAGACCGTGATTCCTACGAGTTCAGCCGAGAGCTTTATTCACAGATCTGTGAGGCTATAGAGGAACGTGAGATATTCTTCGAAGGCTTATGCATGGAATCGATTCCCGAAGCCCCGACCGTGATGAAACGTGCTGTACCGTCACCAATCAAGAAGAGATCGTCTGAGGATAGCGTTTTTGCAAAAAAAATGCTCCGAGAGGATTGTGTCGATACAGCTCCGTGTAAGGCACAAACAAGCAGTGTTGCCGGAAAGTCTCTTCATGAGTATATGAAGGCAATGGATAAATCCTTTGCGTACAAGCTTTTTGATTTGATCGACGAGCGCGGCATGACCGACGTTGAGTGCTATAAGAAGGCAAACGTGGACAAGAAAACCTTCTCAAAGATCAAGTGTAATCCGGATACATACAAGCCCTCAAAGCAGACCGCTGTTGCTTTCGCAATAGCACTCAAGCTCGATTTGGAGGAAACTCAGGATCTCCTTGCTTCGGCAGGCTTGACACTTTCGCGAAGCTTTGTTTTTGATAAGATCATTCGATTTTTTATACAGAACGAGAACTATGATATTTTTGAAATTAACGAAGCATTATTTGAATTCGACCAAGTGTTACTAGGCTGTTAGATAAATAAGAATTTGTAGGTGAGATAATGATTATTTTAATTACGGGAGCATCGCATACAGGCAAAACGGCGCTTGCTCAAAAATTGCTTGAAAAATATAAATATCCATATCTATCGATAGACCATC
>SVTI01000018.1 GCA_015063855.1 Oscillospiraceae bacterium | reverse complement strand
CCAAAGCGCACAAGCTCCTTTATAAGCACTGTTCCGCTTCCGGTATACCAGTCACCCATAGAAACACCGTCGATGCCGTATTCATCGTTTGCACAGTAAGAATTAGGCATAACGAAGGTGGTGAGAGTAGCGTTGTCATGGGTAATGACCATAGACTTCTCCAGCTGCTTCCATGCCTCTTCGCTCTCACCTAAAAGGAAGAGAGCCATAATACCGAAGGTACTCGCATGAACGTAAGCCGCCTTATTCTCATAGGTACCGGGAGTAATGGTAGAGATTCGTCCTATCCTTGCATCTATCTCGTCAAAGGACTCGCTGAAGGTAAGAAGTCCGTATTTGGAATCGAGAGAAAGGATATTCTTAACTATATCGTCACGAAGCTCGGGGTACGCTCTTGTGATCTCAGATATAGCCGCGAAGGCATGAGCGGTAAGGCTGATCCTCGACTTGCCGTCATAGTCCTCATAGCTTCCCGCATAGTATTCACGCTTGTCACCCCAGCCGTGAAGGATGCGCTTGACACCAAGCTCCTCGCAGACTGCGTTTTCTCTGTAGCTTGCACCGAGAGCATCCCTGATTTTAAGATACTTTTCTGCTTTTTCATTCTCACCCTTCACAGAAAGCATCTTCGCCATCTTATCAAGAGATGAATAGAGCTGTGCACTTGCCATAACGCTAACGCCTGAGCCGAATTCCTTACCCTCGTCCTTAGTTCTTCCTATGCCGTCGATAGCATCGTTCCAGTCACCCCAAAGAGCACGCAGTAAGCCTGTTTCGGGTGTGATATTGGAAACAAGATAATCGGTTATGGCACAGAGATGGTCTAAGATCGAATCATAGCGGTCGCTCTCAAGCACGGGACCGAGAGTATTCTCTACCTTATAGTATTTACACATCTCGTCAAGAATGGAAATATCACCTGTAAAGGCAATATAAGTATATAACGTGTCTATTATCCAGGGACCTTGGTCTATATAAGGACGAAGATCCATTTCCGGTATCGGCTTTTCGCTGCTTGGGAAGGATATCTGTCTCGGAGCACGTCCGTCCTCCAAAATATAGTTCATAACACGCACTATCTGTGCTCTTGACTGCTCGGGCTTCCACATAAGGGATGCTTCAAGCTGCTGGAACACGTCACGGATACCGAGCATACTTTCCGCATAGCTTTTACCGAGAGCACAAAGGCTTACCTGACGCTTTACGTATTCAAGGAAATTATTGAGTACATCTCCGCCTATATTTCCGTTAGCCCACTGTGAGAAACGAAGCTTCATGCTTTCATTCTCCGCCGATTCTGCCTTGGACGCAGCACAGAGAGCTTCGTCTGCAGCAACGGGGTCAACACTTCCGAGAGCAAAGCACTCGGCTATAAGCTCATCTGCCGTTACCAAAAGCTCATAATCCACTCTCACCTCTTCGCCCTTGTCGAGATCAAAATGATAGAAGTCGCAAGCAATGGGGAGGTCTGTAGTATTGGTATTCGTAGCGCAAAAATCAGGTTTACCGTTCTTGAGTGCTACAGCATTGGCAAGGCACCCGCCCTTTAAGCCGAGGAAGGTACGCTTAGCAGTGGTTGAGTATTTTACCTTTTCATTACCGTTAGACTTCACTCTAACAGAAAGACAATCATAGCAGGCATTAAGACTCTTCATAATATAGCTTCCGTTTGGCAGAAGCTTAGAATGCTTGGTCATACGATTAAAGAAGCCTTCAGCGGCGATATAACGAAGCATGGGCTCAAGGTAGGACGCAAGATATATCTCCTTGCACTCGCCGTTATTAATTGCACCCATAGTGAAGCGGATATGCTTGTCCGTATCCACGTAGCCACGCACTGCATAAACGCACTCTCCGCTCTCTACAATATAATAAACCGAATCGGGAGCGTAAACTGTATAACGCTTTATCCCCTCATCCTCAAAAAGCTGCTTTCCTGCACCTGTTACAGAAAGAGGAAAATACTCCTCGCCCCTCTTTTCACCTGCAAAGAAGGCTATTACCGCATCCTCATTATAGTTAGCGGTACGGAAAACGTGGAACATACCCTCATTTATATCTATATAACCGCTCGATCTTGCAAACATAACAAGACCGTCGCTGTAATAGGGATATCTTGATTCACCGTATTTTCTGGGATAACAAAGCACACTTGCATCCGCCAGAAAATAGGAATTATCGGGCAGGGTATTCTCCTTAGAAGGCTCAAGAGCCCTTACCATCGAAACTATTTCTTTTAATCTTTTAAAAAACATATATTTCTCCTATTAATAAAAAGGAGCCGCATCGCAGCTCCTTGATTAGTCTGATTTACTCACCGATAAAATCGGCAATGATAGCAACTGCCTTATCTATACCGCAAATACTTGAATCGATACAGAGATCATAGCTGAGAGCATCGCCCCACTTTGTATCGGAGTGGTAGTTGTAATAGTTCATGCGGCGCTTATCCTTCTTGGCAACATGATCCTTAACATCCTTGGGATCGATACCATCGATCTTTACAGCTCTGTCCATCCTGAAGGAAAGATCCGCGTGAACGAATATTTTGATGACATTCTCATAGTCTGAAAGAATATGATCTGCACAGCGTCCGATTATAACACAGGGTCCCTCATCCGCCTTCTTACGGATAATATCGGACTGTGTGGTATAAACTGTCTCCTCCAAACTCCAAGGTGTAGCATTACGGTACTGGTACTGCATACCTCTTACTATAGAATACAGGAAACTGTTGCTTGCATTCTTCTCCGGATCCTCGAAATACTTTTCAGAAAATCCGCTCTCCTTCGCCGCCATCTCGATAAGAGCATTATCATAAAAGGGGATACCGAATTTTTCCGCAAGCTTTGCTCCTATTTCTCTGCCGCCGCTACCGTACTGACGGCTAATGGTAATTATTTTGTTCATTATCTGAACCCCCTTTACTAACTCTTGTGCTTTAAGGTAAAGCCTATTTTATCTCTATTTATACTTTACCATAATATGAACAAAAAATCAATAATTTTTTCAACTAAAAATCAAAAAAATCCGCTGTTTTAAGCGGATTTTTTGATTTTTATATGATTATCTGTCGTCAGAAATATCAACCTTGACGTATTCGGTCATATCTCCTACGCTAAAGCCTACTCTGAACTCGTCTCCGAGAAGAGCCTCAAGGTTTGCAACCAGCTCAAGACTTACCTTGCCCGTGTCGAGAACGACCTTCTCAGCCTTCTTGTCCTTGATTTGGAAGAGCTCGGAAAGTGCACATTCCTCATAACCCTTATCCGTCTTTTTCTGAAGGAATATCGTAAAGGTCTTGGCATCCTTTTTGTTTTTGATAGCCTTTACGTTCATTTCAAGGAATGCGCTGTCACTAAGCTGTGTAATACCGTCATAATAGGGCTTTTCACCCTTGTCATCGGTTACAAGAATGGCATATCTGTCCTTTGAGGAAAGGTCAAGAGCAGCAAGTGAGCTTTTAGCATCACCGCTAAGCAGAGAATTATAGTGAGCACCGTCGTTACTTGCACATACTATGGCAAATATATCCTCGGAAACTGTACTTCCGTAGTAATTACGGCAGGTAAGCTCAACAGAGGTACTCTTGACAACGTTACCTTTTGAATCAAGAGGCATGGGGATTACCGCAGTAGCAGAACGGGTCGCCGCAAGATATACGTTGCCGTCAGAATCGGTAAAATAGGTTCCCGCAGGGAAACGGCTTCCTATACGAAGCACTATAACACCGCTGTTGCTGAGAACGGCAGAGCTGTTGGTTCCGAGAGAGTATGAAACGGTCACTTTGTCACCCTCTGCCTCAATGAACACCTCAGTCTCTCCTGCCTCGGCTACGCTGTAGCTTACATATCCTATATGGGAGGACATATCATAGCGTACTCCCTCTGTACCTGTGGAAATATAGTGATTCCACTCCATGGTGAACTCTCCGTAGGGAACAACGCCCTCGGGAAGCTCTGTATAGGTAAAGTCTACGACAAAGAGCATTCTTTCTGTAACCGTATCGAGATCGGCATCATAGACCGGCTCATAGAACTCACTCTTTGAACCGAGCTTCGCAAAAGCAGAAAGTGGGATCTCGATAATATTGGGAGTATAGAGTATTTCCTCGCTCTCCTCCTCGGTTATATACTCGATCTTTTCCTTGACCACAGTCTCCTCGCCCGTAACCTTATAGTAATAATAGATCGGAAGCTCAGGAATAGTATAATCTACGAGAGTAATATAGGTTCCGGGAGCGAAGGGTGCTGTGATAACGGTCTCTACCTTGTCGTAGAGGTCGTAATAGTAGCTCATCTCATACTGTACGCTGAACTTACCCTTCTCCGCTATCTTAACAGGCTTATATTCGATCTGAACAGGCTTCTTTTCCTCGGTCTCCTCGGTCTTTTCCTCCTCGGTGGTCTCGGAATTATCGTCTGCCTGCTCCTCATATCTCTGAATACCGTTAAACTTACTTCCCTTTTCTATTCCGTTAAAGGAGCCATCCTCGGTGGTATTTACGATATAAGAGGGGTCCTTTTCACTAAGCTCAAGAACAAAGAGCTTCGAAAGCTCCTCATTGAACTTGAAAATCTCCTTTTCAAGAAGGGGCGCCGCCGTCAATTCTTCCTCCTCTTCCTTCTTATCGGAGGGTTTCGTCTCTGTCTCACCGGACTCGGTCTCCTCCTCATAAGCTAAGGGAAGCTCCTTGACATAGTGGATAAGAGGCATATTCTGGGGCATAAAGTCGGGGATCTCCAAAAGGATGGGAGTCTTCTGCTCGGAGAGCTTGGTTTCGGTCATGGTTATCACCGAAAGCTCGGGATAAGCAAGATATACCGAATCCTTCTCTGCTATGAACATCTTATCATTAATGATAAAATCGGAGGGTACAGGATCATCATCGGCATTTTCGGGAGCGGAACCTACTCCGACACCTGCGCCCTTGAGTGCAGTATTGTTAAAGAGCTTGCCACCCGAAAGGATAGTATACGAGCCATTGCCGACAAAAATACCTCCACCAATACCCGCACCTGTTATCTTCTTGTTTTCTGTTGCCTTGTTAAGAGATACAGAACCGCCCGTCATATTAAGCAACGCTCTATAACTCTGAACCGTCTCGTCAGAGGCAGGTGCGTTCTCCTGTACGGGAGCCGCAGTCTTCTCGGTATGGAGATATACACCACCGCCGATAA
This sequence comes from Oscillospiraceae bacterium, assembly GCA_015063855.1. Lineage (GTDB taxonomy): Bacteria > Bacillota > Clostridia > Oscillospirales > CAG-272 > RGIG7300. The sequence continues at coordinate 28,656 of SVTI01000018.1, read as the reverse complement.
GGGCGCTGTTGGAGGTAATATTACCGTTCGAGATATTAAGTGTGCCGTCATTGACGTATATACCGCCGCCAAAGCTTGCATAGCATCCGCTGACAGTACCACCCGAGAGCATAAACACTCCGCCCTTCTCCACACGAATACCTCCGCCGAGAGTCATAAGCTTTCCGTCTATATTCTCAACCTTGTTGAAATTATTGTTTACTACTGAAGCACCTGCTTCAAGATTAAATACACCGCTTACGATAACCGCTGAGTTATTTACCGATTTAAGCTCACCGTCGATTACGAGATTCTTCTCGGCGGGAGCACCGAAAGTAAGGGTAGCACCCTTCTCTACGTTAAATATCACATCGGCGAATTCACCCTTACGGATAACTCTTCTCTGAGTATAATCCGCCTGAACCACGGGATCATCGGTAACCGAAAGAACAACATTCTGTCCCTGCTTGATAACTATGGTAGCTGCAACCTCAGCATCGCCTACGAGGTATACGGTACCTGCACCGTTTTCGGGAACAGCAGCAAAGGCTTCCTCAAGGGTGGGATAACCCTTGTTGTTAAAATATGCTATATCTCCGTCCTCGCTTGCTATAATAAGCTTAGTGGAATCCTTGACCTTAAGCACGAGCTTTTCGGGAGCGCCCGCAAGAATGAAAGCATCCTCTCTTGCCGCATCGGCAAAACTTACTACCTCGGTATTGATATTATAGGTCTTCATACCTACGGAAATAACATTAGCATAGCCGTTTACCACCGACGGAGTCCAGCCTGCCGCAACATTTACAAGGGTATAAGCATCAAGATATATCATAGCAATGCTGTTATTCCTTGAGAGCAATGTCGCATCTCCCGAAAGGGTAAGGGTGCCTGCATTGTATACACAGCTTCCGAGACTTGCGGAGTTATCGTAGATACGTCCGCCCTGCATATCAAAGCTTGAATTTTTTCCTATATAGACACCGCCACCGTTTACGGTAGTGTTAGTTGAGATGCTTCCGCCCTTCATAACGAAGGATCCGCCGAAGATACCTACGGCACCGTTTGATGCCATATTACCGCTGATACTGCCGCCGGTCATCGTTACCTTACCGCCGTTGATGCTGACGGTAGAGGTGGTATTGTTGTGATTTGAGATTATCACGGAGTTGCCAAGCTCAAGTGCTCCGTCAACCTTAAAGGCAGGAGCGTCGGCCTCGGCAGATGCCGAACCGTTTATCTGCATAGTTCCCTTAAGAACAAGGGTACCCGAAACGCTGAACAGGGTGTCCTTGAAATCTGCGCCTCTTGAAATAACCGCACCGTCCTTGGGTACGACAGATACCTTCATAGAAGCAGGTATGAAAACCGTCTCATTGATCACAGTATCCTTAAGGATAACAAGCTCTGCCTCGTTTCCTTCTACAGCTTCCATAGCATCTGATAAAGTATCAAACTTCTTACCGTTATACTCAACGGCATCCTTGATCTCGGGCTGAGGCTCCCCTGAGCTTGTAACAACGAGCTTGCCGTCAAATAATGTGACCAAATGCTCGTCACTGCCCGATATCTTAAAGCGGGAGATCTGCTCCTCTGTGAGCTCTACTCCGTAAGAAAGCTCGGCTACCGTTCTGCCCACCGAAAGGTCACTCATCGATACGTTGACCGTATCCACAGAGCTTCCGAGAGAGTCGGTAATATAGATGACCGAGGAAACGGAAAGATAAATGTCAGAGGAGGCGCCAAAGGAAGCATAGCCCGAAAGCTCAAATCTTCCTCCCGCCACGTAAACGGCATTACCGTTACCTGCACATTTGTTGGAGGAGATCGTACCTGCGCTGAAATCGAAGGTTCCTCCGTTAAGTCTGAGAGCAGAGCCACCCTCGTTTACATTATTATTACCGGTAAGGGTACCCGAAAGCATACGGAAGGTACCGGAATTTACGGTAACAAGAGGGGCGGACGCCTCCTTACCTTCACCATCAAGGGTTATACCCGCAACGGTAAGCGTACCTCCGTTAAGCTCTATCATAGAACCATCAAAGGTCTCTGAGCGGGTTATGGTATGTCCGTAATCGGAGCGAATAACCACAGACTTAGAAACAGTAAGCGAATCATCAAGCACGATATCCGAGGTAAGATAAAGCTCGGAGCCCTCTGCAACAGAGGCTACAGCCTCAGCCAGAGTTTCATAATTATTGATACCGTCGCTAACAACGGTCTGAGCATCTACCGATATACCCGTACTCAAGACAGTAGCGAAAAGCACGGTAAAAGTGAGAAGAAGAGAGATCGCTCTCTTGAACACAGAACCTTTAATCATTCTTCTCCTCCTTTTCCTTCACTATCAGATTATCATTCGGCTTGATATATTTATCACTCTTGGTGACCTTTATCGCCTTTGAGGAATCATCAAAGCTCTGATTGGTATCCGCCTTAAGAAGGTGGATAACAGTCTCTGAGCCTGCGGCAACGGGTATGGTATATTTGCCGTCGTCGGTCTTGTAACGTCCTATGTAGTCCTGCTCGTCATCGGTAGGAAGAACGTAAAGCTTCTTTGTGTTTATCTCTACGTTAAAGGTCGTATCCTCCTCGGCGGTAAGAGATATCTCTACGTAAACGCCGTTCTCGGTAACGCTGTAGCCCTCATCATCAGGCTCAGCAACCGAGTAGTCATAAGCGGCAGAGATGGTAAACGTACCCTTGAGAACCACCGCGATGGGCTTAGACTTGCAGGATACCTCGACCTTCTGTCCGTAATACTTCTCGGGTAGCGTGATCTCCACCTTACAGTTACTCTTCATGCCTGAATCCATGCTGCGCTCACCGGTGGATACCTTGGCATTTTCAGTTATATCCTTACCGTCGCATTTCAGAGTAATTTCAAAATTTTCTATCTTTTCCTTCGAAACACGAAGCTCGTCCGCATAATTACGGATCTCAAATCTGATAACTCCGTTTACCGAATAATCCTTGCCCTTTTCACTCAGAAGATCACTTGCAAAATAGAAGGCTGAGCCGTAATCGTACGCTTTCTCCTTGCCCCTTCCGAAAAAGAGCTTGTATGCGCCAAACACCAAGCCTGCCAAAAGCGCACAGGCAAGTATCACCAGAAGTACCATAAGCAATGCCTTCTTGCGGCGGAAATGGTTCGGCTTTCTGAACTTTATAGTTTCTGCGACAACCTCAGGCTCATTTGTATCTTTGGTTATAAGCCCGTCATCACCGTAAATATTTTCGTCCAATATTTCGTCCTCCGTTCAAAAAATTCTGTATATTATATCGCCAATTATATTTAAGTTTACAGATAGAAATAATTATATCATACTTTCAAGATTAAGTAAATATAATATATAATTAATTTATTAATTTTTTGAAAACAGAAAGACCGCCGTGGGCGGTCTTTGGTGAATTATTGGATTACAGTTGCATTGAAGGTACTGTTCTCAACTATGTTGATCACAGTCTTACCTCTGTTTATCACAAGAGGCTTTGAATCCTCGGTAGTAAAGGTAATATTACCGTCCTTACTTTCCTTGGACCAGTTTATGGATATCTTCTTTCCGCCCGCGATATAATAGCCATCGCCATTGCCTACGGTATTGACGTTACGATGTCCGTAGCTGTCACCGGTAGCGTAATGAGGAACGTTAAGAACTATTATATTGTCAAAGGCAAGCTGATCGCCTGTAGTACCGTCGATATGCGCCTTATGATTAAACTGATAACGCAAATATTTGCCTGTATTCGCATCATATTCATACTCAACTATCTGTGTGTCATAGCTCTTGGTATTATAAGGAATCTTGACATATTCCGCCTTGTCACCCGAGAGCTCTACGTTATACCCCCATACGGGAAAACTTACGGGATTGACAAAATCAGAGGAAACGGTATCGCGGTAACCGAAAAGCTCCATGCCCTGCTTAAGTCTCGCACCTTCGGTGACCATAGTATGTTCGTAAGCCATGGTGGCAACACGCTCGGGATCACGGTAGAATATAGTACCCGCATAAGAACCGTTTACACCGTCCATATTGTCAACGTCGCGGCCTCTTATCTGAGCGTAAGCATCATCGCTTCCGCCGGCATGAACGTATATCGCATCATGGTTTGCGGCAAAGTCAAGATAATAGGGGCGTGAGCTTCGTACAGAACCCACCTTACCGAGATTTTCATAATCGGAGGCAACCATAAGAAGTCGGGTTATACCGCCCTCTGCAAGACACTCGTATACAATATCCGCCTGAGATATGCCCACCTGAGGCATGGCGGCGGCAATATTGTTTACCATAATGGCGGCAGGTCTCTTGCTTGTTAGATCCTTTGCCGTTCCTAATCCCGTCAAGGGATTCTTGTAAAGGGGCTCGGCATCCTCAGCGGAACTCTGCGTAAAGGAATAATACTGAGACTCGGATACGGGGACCTTCTTTTCCTCTGAAGGCTCCGCCAGGGGGATCTCCTCAGTCACCTCGTCGGTCACATCCTCGATCTCTTTCTCTGTCTCATCAGCTACTGTCTCCACATGTTTCTCAAGAGAGTTCTCTGTCTGTGCAGCCTTCTTTTTCTTATCGTCATTTTTATCCTTACAGCCCGGCATCGACATAAGCATCAATGCCGCAAGTATTACGGCTAAAATTCTGTTTCGCTTATTCAAAATACATTTCCTTTCTTAAAGCAAAAAGGGTCTGTGTACACATGACCCTTTACTCTTTACCCTTGTTAAGTTTGTCAAGCCAGATAAGACCGATATCCATAGCATCGTAAAGTCCGCTCTTGTTAAACTGCTTAGCTACTCTCTCTGCCGGCTTCTTGTTAAGGTCTGTGCTGATTATCTGAACCAGGATCTGATCGGGTATCTCTACCTTCTTGCCTCCTGCGCCCTCGACTGTCTTGTTCGTAAGGATCATCATGAAGAGAACATAGTCGTCATTCATGTCTCCGTAGCAAATTGTATTATTCTGACGTACAAAGGGCTTGTCGCAGTACATAAGGTACTCGCCTTGTACGGTCGCTTTATCGTCTCTCATTATATCACGCTCCGTTTAATATTTTTCTATCAAGATATATAATACTATAAAATCACGGAATTGTCAACCGAAATTTGTCCGATTTATAAACAGAAACCCCATTTTATCAAAAAAACAGTACCGCTCAAAGGCTACAAGCACATTTTATATGAACAAAAACACCGGAGATAAAATTATCTCCGGTTGGATTATCTATTTAAGCGTCGGGTAGGGATATTCTGCATTCGGATCTATCTCCCAAACACCGTCAAAGTCGAAGCCCTCGTAGGTTTCAGCCCTTCTCATTTCTTCATCGGTACACTTAGTTGCATAGTCCTCCCTTGATGCACCTGCCGAAACGTTATCAAGATAGTAGAGACCGCTGGAGCCTTCGGGTATATCCTGAAAAGCAATTCCTCCTATCCCTGTAATTGTACATATTTGATCGGCATTGATCTTACCTATGTTATAGCAATTACTGATCTCACAGGGACTTGAGCATACACCTCCGACAAACACAAGACCGACATATTCCGTATTATTATCGACACTCGGAACAGTTTTTGCTGTTATAGCTCCTGCATTATAACAATCCTTGATCTTCACTTCTCCACCGCCGCTTATTCCTCCGGCAGAAGCACATTTATCATCACGGGATTCGATCACCTTGCTGTTGATTTCCCCTCGGTTACCGCATCGCTCTATGCTTGCACAATCGGAAAAACCGGCTATACCTCCCGTGTAACACATACCGCAGGTTGTTGAACCGTTTACATTTCCAAAATTATCGCAGTCATATACCTTATTGTCATAACCCACATCACCGGCTATACCTCCCGCAGAGAGTTGATCATATACCAAGCCCATGGGATTGGTTGTAACCGTTTCACCGTTAACAGAGCCGTAATTCGTACATTCGGAAACGGTTCCGTAATCACAGCCTGCTATACCGCCGGCATAGCAAAATCCGACGTAAGGCTCGTTTAGGGTCTCGCTTTTAATTGCAGTGTTTTTATCTGCGTCCAAAGAAAGCCTTGAAGAAATTTCAGCCTCGTTTATACAATTGCTGACGGTACCGTAGTTATATCCGCAGATTCCTCCTGCCGCACTGAAATTCTTTTTATCGTCACACCTTACGTAGGAATTTATATTTCCGCTAACCTTGCACTTATTAACGGTGCCTGCATTTTCTGCAATCAAGCCTGCCGCTGTCGCCAAGCCTCTGTTGTCACCCGATTCGCAGAAAACGTTAATATCGCAATCAAGGATATTCAGATTTTCAATAACGCCCCCTTCAAGTCTGCCGAAAAGAGCTCCGCTTTTCCCGTTTTCCGTAATATCGAGCTTTAAATTTGAAACTGAAAATCCGCTTCCGTCAAAGCTGCCCGAAAAGGGTTCGTCATCGTCACCTATAGGCAACCAACCACAGCCGTTGTTGTAAAAGTCGCCGCCTTCCTCAAAATCGGCATCCTCAAAAACTATATCCTTTGTCAAACGAAAATTTCCCGAAAGAGAGTTTCGTACAGAGTCGAGTTCCTCCTTGGTCGATACAAGGATAACCTCTGCATCCAAGGGATCGTTATTTACCTCCGTCGGGGACTCGAGCTCCTTTGGTTCATCCGTATCTGAAATTTCCTCTTTTTTGGGCTTCAAGGTCTCGGATCCCTGTACAAAATCAGATTTGTCGGTAGCTTTCTCCACGGTTTTCTTTTCGGTACAGGCAGAGCAAATAAATAAAACAGCCGATAAAATACTCAAAAATTTAATGACGTTATTCTTCATGATATGTACCTCCTTTATGACCTAAGACTTACATTACATAAAGTGTCAAAAAAATTCTATTCGGTTTCAATAATCACGGGGCCTTTTCTTAAAATATCATCACTTTTTTCTCCGACTGCAGTCGCAAAAAGCATATCCGCTTTATTCGAGAAAAGAAATGCACGCTGTACATCTTCGTCATAGCTTCTGTAATCGGCAGGCTTGGTGATTATAGGTATAGCGCTCCTCTTCTTGATCTCTTTAAGCGCCTTACAGCCTAAGCTGTTTGCCGCAAGCAAAACGGAGAAGGAAGGCTCGCGGTCAAGTAGCTCCTTTTTCACCCCGAAAAGGCAATTAAACACAGCCCTTCTCACCCTTGAATCTGTATATTTCTTGGTTGCCGCCTTCGAATATAATTCTTCAAGAGTAGTGCTATCTCCCGCAGAGGCTATAAGCCTTGCTGCAAGCCCCGTATCTGTATCTGCAAGCTCACAAAGGGACTCGGCATCCGCATTTCTGAAATACCAAAGAATGATATTTGCCACAGACTCGCCGTCACAAGCCTTTTCCTTTTTATAAAGTCCTTCAAGCTCCTTTGGAACTGCAGAAAAAAGCTCCTCCTTACCGTTACGGTAATAATACCGTGAGGCCGTGGCACTGTAGGGAGAGGTACGCTTGTTCGTTATCGGAACAATATCCGAGCCCAGAGCTGTGATCGCTCTGCAATACTCTATGGCAAGGGTGTTGTTTGCTCCCTCAGGTATCTCCTCACCGTAGAGTTCAAGATAAGCTCTTCTGTAGAGAGAAATATAAGAGTTGCTTGTGTTTTTATTTTCCCTTGTAAGTGCCTCAAGACGGTCAATATACCCCTCGGACAGAGTTCTGCGTGCCACCCGTTCTATAAGGGACACTTCACCGCATTCACTACCGAAGCAAAGCATATCCGCACCTATTCTATCAGCGATACTGACTCCTGAGAAGGCAAAATAACCTGCTGAAGAGCAGCAATAGGGATAGGGCAATTCAAGAACGAGATCCGCCCCGCAGAGCAGAGCTGCCCGCGCTCGGGTATACTTGTCAAGAATGGCAAGCTCGCCGCGCTGGACCATATTACCGCTCATTATAACAGCTATGGCATGCTCGGGGTATTTTGTCCTGATATATTCTATCTGCTCCTTATGACCTCTGTGAAAGGGGTTATATTCGGCAATTATCACACATAATTTCATTTTTAAATGCCCTTTACAGTAAAAATTTTGTGAATTGACTTGTTTTAGTAATAATATTGTAACATTGTGGTTGTACAATGCTATTATACTAAATAAAAATAAAAAAAACAAGACATAAATGTCGGAGGTTTACAAAATGAATGTATTAGTTGTTAATGCCGGAAGCTCCTCACTTAAGTATCAGCTTTTTGACACCAATTCAGGTAACGTTCTCGCAAAGGGTATATGCGAAAGAATCGGTATCGAGGGCGGTAAGATCGAGCACAAGCAGGCTGACGGTACAAAGACAGTACGCGAGGTTGAAATGGCTAACCACAGCGTAGCTACAAGGATTGTTGTTGACACACTTACAGATGCTAATATCGGCTGTATCAAGGATATGAGCGAGATTGAGGCTGTAGGTCACAGAGTGGTACACGGCGGTGCATACTTCTCTGAAAGCATGCTCCTCACCGACGAGGTTGTTGAGAAGCTCAACCTCTGTATCGACTTAGCTCCTCTCCACACTCCCGCACACCTTATGGGTATCAAGGGCTGTACAGAGGCTATGCCCGGTGTTCCCCAGGTCCTCGTATTCGACACAGCATTCCATCAGACAATGCCCGAGAAGGCATACTTCTATGCTATTCCTTATGAAATGTACGAAAAGTACGATATCCGCCGTTACGGTGCTCACGGTACCTCTCACAGATACGTTGCAGGTGAGATGTGCAAGATCCTCGGCAAGACCGAAGGCACAAAGATCGTAACCTGCCACATCGGTAACGGTTCCTCTATCTCCGCCGTTAAGGACGGCAAGGTAGTTGACACCTCCATGGGCTTCACTCCCCTTGACGGTGTTGAGATGGGTACACGTTGCGGTTCTATCGACCCTGCAATCGTTACCTTCATCATGAACAAGGAAGGCTTCACTCCCGATGAGATGAGCGACTTCATGAACAAGAAATGCGGTTTCCTCGGCGTTTCCGGAATCTCCTCCGACAGCCGTGACATCGAGGCTGCTATCCTTGAGGGCAACCATCGTGCAGAGCTCGCAGCTAACATCCTTGCATACCAGATCCAGAAGTACATCGGCTCCTACACCGCTGCAATGAACGGACTTGATGCTATCGTATTCACTGCAGGTATGGGTGAAAACAACACCGAACTTCGTGAAAGAGTTTGCCGCAACATGGAATACTTCGGCATCGAAATGGACTATGAAGTAAACGCTAAGGCTCATCATCAGCCCAACGTTGTTAAGCTCTCCACAGACAACTCCAAGGTTGCAGTTTACCTTATCCCCACAAACGAAGAGCTCGTTATCGCACAGGATACAGAAGCTATCGTTTCTGCTCTTTAATTTAAAGATAATCGACAACATCGGCAAAGCTCTTTGAACAAGAGCTTTGCCGCATTTACTCATGACAGAGGTAGAACAATGAAAAAATTCTTAGTAATATTAATGACAGCAGTTCTTTTACTGCCCGTATTCGTAATAAATACATCCGCAAGAATAATAGAGCCTAACGACCCCATAGATGTCGGATTGGCAGAGCCCACAATCGACGGCAACATCGAATTAAGCGAGGGCTGGAGCGAGCCTGCGATACTCAACCGTAATACAATGACTACAGCATGGGGTACTGCTCCTCAGGTTATGGATGGTCGTGCTTACTTTGCTTATTCCGCAGAGGGTCTCTACTATGCAGCAGATATCAACGATCCTCTCGGAGCTATGTACTACTTCGGTGATGAGGCAACCGGTGCAGGTTTTGTATATTCTAACGAACCCACCGAAGAGGAGGCTAACAACCCCTGGTACGGCGACGGCTACGGCTTCGACGGAGATGTCTTCGGGTTTATGTTTGACATCAACGATATGTTCATGAATGCCGGCTTCAACCGCAACCGCGACCATTCACCTTGGTATCTTCTCTCCCTGTTTAAGGGCGAAGAAGGTGAATCTGACTCGGTCAAGGTCTACCGAAAGTATGCAAACGACGGCTATATCACCGATCTTGTCGATGCCGCAGGCTATGCTACAGATGACGGTTGGCGCTTCGAAATCTTTATCCCTTGGGATATCATAATTGAGGATGCTGAGGTATGCTCCAAGGGAAAGGTCGTTTACGATAAGGAAATGCTTTCCTCGGGTGATTTCTATATGAAGTCCAACTGTATGTATCATGACCGTTTCTTCGACTCAGAGCAGAACGGTATCGAAACATGGAGCAGATACTTTGCAGTATCGGTATACGGTGCAGGTACCTCCTGCGACCAGATTTCCGCTTACGGTCTTATACTCAATTTCACAAAGCACCACTTCAAAAATTTAGCTAAGGGTAACACTCCCACCGAATTCAAATGCGGTAAAATAGAGGTTTACTGTCTTGACTGCAAGCAAAAAATCAATACATACAATCTTCCCGTAGAAAACGCACTTTCCGAGTTTGACGATGTTATGCTCGGTAAATGGTATTCCGAATCTATCCGTTATTGTGAGCTCAATCAATTTATGAAGGGAACCGATCACCGTATCTTTAATGCTCCCGGTGTTCTTACCCGTGAGCAGGTGGTTCAGATACTCTATAACATCTACTTCGACGAGCCTGCAGAATATACCAATACCAAGTTTACAGACGTAAAGTCGGGCGCATGGTATGAGTCCGCTGTAGCATGGGCTTACGAGGAGGGTATCACAAACGGTATCTCCGAGGATAAGTTCGGTATCGGTAAGACCATCACCCGTCAGGAGGTAGTTACTCTTCTTTATAACTTTACCAAGTACCTAAATATCTACACAGATAACGAGGGCGACTACACCACCTTCGACGATGCGGCAGAGGTTGCACCCTGGGCAGAAGAAGCTATGAACTGGGCAACCGACCTCGGCGTTATGACAGGTACCTCCGCTACCACCCTTTCTCCCAAGCGCACCACCACAAGAATGGAAGCGGCAGCTCTTATCGAGAGATACATAAAAAATATTATAGGTTAACTTAAATATTAAAAGAAGCCCTTGTTACAGGGCTTCTTTTAATATTGCTGTATCAGTGGCAGCAACGATCGTTTGAATATGTTGCAGAACCGCAGCCGCAGCCGCCGTTACAAGCGTGTAAGAGTATGAGGAGTATGATGATCCATACCCAGATGTTGCAGTTATCAAAAATATCGCAAAGGCAATTCATTTTGTGATCCTCCTGTAATTTTCGGCGCTTTCCTTTCGGTGCGCTCTGTTATTATCTTATGGAGAAAGGCAAAATGTGTTACCCTTTTTTCTTACTTTTGAGAAGAGTCACCAGACCGCTTAATATAAGAAGCATCCCGAAGATCATGGATAGGGTATGCGTTTTTATATTATGAGAAATATGGCTGCCTAAAAGCGAAGCGCATATTCCCGAAACCGAAAGAATAGCCACTTGGATTATATCTATATTTCGCTTTCTGAAATGAATAAAAAGAGACGCTGCGGCAGAGAAGATAAAGAAAACAAGGTTTATCCCCTGAGCGCTGAGCTGATCAATCGAGAGAACAGAAGTCAGATATATTACAAGCAGACCTCCGCCACCTATTCCAAGCCCTGCCATAACGGCTATAAGGGCGGCACAAAGCATATTAACTATAATCATAAAGCTATTCTTTCTCCAAAATCCCTTTTCTATTCCTTAACTATCAAATTTATTGACTTATTCGCAGAAATGTATTATAATAATTTTATATGTCGAAAGGAGGTTTTATAATGGTATTTTCAAGCTTATCGTTTCTATTCGTTTTTCTGCCCTTATGCCTCCTTGTTTATTTTGCGATACCAAAAAAGCTACGAGGACTGCGTAACGGTGCACTTCTCTTATTCAGTCTTTTCTTCTACTTTGTCGGAGAGCCGAAATATCTTATAATAATGGTCGGCTCGATTGCCGTCAACTATCTTTTAGCCCTCGCTATTTCGAGGACGAAGAAAAAACCGTTTCGTATTCTTCTCCTGATACTGACCCTGGGCGCAAATTTAGGCGTTCTCATAATATTTAAATACACCGATTTTATCCTTGCAAACATTAATAATATATTCGGTGTAACGATTCCCCTGACAGGGATAATAATGCCTATAGGTATTTCCTTCTTTACCTTCCAGGGACTCAGCTATGTCCTTGACGTATATATGGGTAAGGTTAAGGTTCAAAAAAACATCCTCTACGTTGCCACTTATGTGGCTCTCTTTCCTCAGCTCGTGGCAGGTCCTATCGTAAGATATGAAACGGTAGAAAACGAGCTCGGCACAAGAAATGAAAATTATGAGGATATAGCCATAGGTCTGCGCCGATTTATCTGCGGTTTAGCAAAAAAGATGCTCCTTGCCAATACTCTCGGTCAGGTAGCAACAGAGATATTTTCTCTTGATCCCGCGCAACGTTCTACTGCTCTTGCATGGATAGGAGCTTTAGCTTACTCCTTTCAGATATTCTTCGACTTTTCAGGATACTCGGATATGGCGATAGGTCTGGGCAGGGTGTTCGGCTTTAGGTTTCTTGAAAACTTCAATTACCCCTATATCTCAAGATCGATAACCGAGTTCTGGAGAAGATGGCATATTTCCCTCGGAAGCTGGTTCCGTGACTACCTCTATATCCCATTGGGCGGTAACAGATGCGGTGCTGTGCGTCAAATACTCAACATTCTCATAGTATGGGCTTTGACAGGTCTGTGGCATGGTGCTGCCTGGAACTTCGTACTCTGGGGTCTATACTTTGCCGCTTTGCTTATTATCGAGAAGCTGTTTCTCAAAAAGCTCCTTGATAAGGTCCCCTCTGTATTTTCACACATCTATGCACTCTTCTTTATAATCATAGGCTGGGTAATATTCAATTCCGCAAGCCTTGACGGAGTTGCGGTATATCTTAAGCAAATGTTTATCCCATCAAGCGGTATAGGAAACAGAGCGGTTTATTATCTGTGGCAGTACAAGGTGGAATTTATCTTCGCTGTTATTTTCTCACTTCCCACAGCAAAGCTTATTTCATCAAAAATGAAGGATAATGCGCTCTCCGAGCTTATAAAGAATATCGGAGCACTCTTACTCCTCGTACTCTCGGTACTCTCTGTCGTAAACACGTCCTTTAACCCCTTTATTTACTTCAGATTCTGATAATAACGAAAGGAGGCCGTAATTTTATGAAGAAAACGGTAAATATAGTATTTATATGCGTGGTTATGGCTGTCCTTTTTGCCATCCCCTGTGCCACCTATCTTTCCGAAAAGGAGACCTTCTCTGTATTTGAGAACAGAAACCTTGCTCTCAAACCCGAGCTGACACGCGACTCTGTCATGTCAGGCGATTACTTCGATGGGGCTGAAACTTATTTTAAGGATCATATAGTTCTCAGAGATACGATGCTCAAAAACTACACCAAGCTGCAGATAGACGTTCTCAAAAAACCTGTAGTCAGCGATATAATCGTCTCTGACGAAGAGCTTCTTCCCTACGTAGCCCTGAAAAACGGCGAGCATGCCTCAAATGACGAGATAAACGCCTCTGTAGCACAACTTAGTGCCCTTAGTGATACTGTAAGCTCATACGGCGGAGAATTCTTCTATATCGGTGTTCCGGGACAGATAACCATGTTCTCCGAGCTGTATCCCGATTATCTCTCTGACATTCCCTCATATAATATCGAGACAGAAAAGCTGTTTGCCGCCGCTCTTGAGGAAAACGGAGTAAACTTCATTGCGGCAAGAGACATTCTGAACAAAGAGAATTATTTCCTTACCGACCATCATTATGATCTTACGGGTGGATATAAGATCTATAAGGCTATCTGCGATGCCGCAGGTGTAGAAGCAGTACCCGAATCCGAATTTAATTATACAACCCTTCCAAACACCTTCTACGGTTCACGAAGCCGTAAGATATATAATCTTACCCCTCTTGAGGACAAGTTGACCGTAGTTGACCCTTATACTGACATTCCCTTCACACGCCGTGACAACGGTGTGGATGTACCTTCTTCTGTTATAAATATGCCTAAAGGAGAAGACGAGATAGTTTCATATACGCAATATATGGGCGGTGACAAGGCAGAAACGGTAATACGAACCAACCGCGAAGAACTGCCAAATATTCTTATTTACGGTGATTCCTATACCAATGCGGTGGAGTGTTTCGCGTATCTGTCCTTCAATGAAGCAAGATATATAGACCTTCGTCATTACAATGCAACCTCTCTCTGCGAATATGTGAAAATGTATCAGCCTGATTATGTTTTCTGCATACGGGATGACGGACAGTATGTCAACCTTGAAGGAAACGGCAGGGTTTCCACCCTGCACCCGTAAGCTTCGAGTATGGAGTTTGATGAAATCCCTTCTTCATTTCCCGAAATATACTGCAGATAATAAAAAAGCGGGTGCCGACCCGCAGCGATGATCGGGCATGAACTACGTCAAAACCTCTAACTTCAATGCCCGAAACGGAGCAATTTCCTATATATTTAAAAAAGCGGCAAGTTGCCGCAGCCAATTCCGCCCATTTCTGCAGTGCGAACAACTCACACGAAATGGAGTAAATTCCTATATATTAAAAAAGCGGCCGCCGGGCGCACCGAATTTCGCCTGTTTCTGCAGCGCGAACAACTTACACGAAATGTAGTAATTTCCTATAAATTTAAAAAGCCGAGACTAACAAATGTTGGTCTCGGCTTTTGCACTATTCATTTTAAAAGCTCGTCGGAAATTCTGATTATCTCGGGAGCTATACGTTCTCTTTCCCTTTTAAGAGCCTTACTGTATAGAGGATATGCCGCTATCATCATAACAATTCCGACAAGTCCCATAGGAATACAGACAATATAGCACAGAATTATATTGCCGAACATCCGTCCGAGATCACTCATAATAAAGCTCATTGCCAGTCCAAGAAGTGTCGCTCCCACTATACCCGATATAAGAGAAACAAGTATAGCCTTCTCGGTAACTCTCTCATCAAGACGACGAAGATCATCTATAGTTACCTCCCTCTTGTCAGGGGCAATATATTTTTCACGGAGCTTCTTTATCTCCTGTTGCTCCGATGCAGAGTAATTATATTCAAATCTGTTTTTTTCGCTCATTAATTTTCTCCTCTTTGAGATCATCTATTTCCTTTGCCGACCTGACTATCATATAACTTGACATGATAGCATATATCAGATTTCCGCCGTATTCATATCCCTTGTCCCGATACATTATCATAAGCACCGCACCCGATTCATTTTGTTATCTTGACCGTAAAGGTGCTTCCTCGACCAAGCTCACTTTCCACTGAAATATCACATTTAGTAATATCAATGACCCGTTTCACAAGGGCAAGTCCAAGACCATTACCCTTAGTTGCATGGGATGTATCACCCTGATAGAATTTATCAAATATATGCTTGCCCGTTTCCTTTGATATTCCGCATCCGCTATCCTTGATTTTGACGACGGCATACGTACCGTCATCCTTGACAGACAAAGATACCTCGCCGCCTTCATCGGTAAATTTGAATGCGTTGGAAAAGAGATTGTACCACACGATAGACAACAGCTCTCTGTCCGAGTTGACCACAATATCATCGTCAATATCGGTTTCGATCTCGATACTCTTTTCCTCCCAGACCTGCTCAAAGCTGAGCAGACATTCGCAAAGCTGTTCTCCGAGATCGTATTTTTCATTCTCGGGGAATATCTGCTGATTTTCAAGCTTGTTGAGCTTGAGAATATTTGTTATAAGCTCTGTCAAGCGCTTCGAGGCATCGATTATCGCCTTGGAATATTCCCTATGCTTCTCCTCGCTCAAATCAGGCTGACTGAGAAGCGATGCATAATTCTGCATTATGGCAAGGGGGGTCTTGATTTCATGAGAAACATTCGAAACAAAGTCGGTACGCAATGTCTCGATGCTTGAAAGCTCCTGCGCCATTTTATTTATACAGTCGATTATCTCATTAAACCTCTCACCCGAATAGAGACCGTAGTTCTTATCTATCCTTACGGAGAAATCGCCCTGCATTATTCTGTTTGTCGCCTCGGTTATACGTTTAACCGGACGCTCAACGGTTATCCTTCTGCGAATGTAATCGAATACTGTAAACAAAAGGCTGAGTATAACAACATTGACAAAGGTCATTTTCGCCGCCAGCTGCAGATTCTCGGTAGTATATACTATATCGCTGTTATTTTCAAAAACTCTCAAAAACAGCATCATGCAACAGCTTATTATAAATGCTGTTAAAAGGAAGAAGAGAAAGTATCCGTGTAATGCCTTGAAAAGCTTTTTAAAGCCTGATTTTTTCATTTTATTACCGCCTTATATCCGAGTCCGTGCACCGTAACTATTTCAAAGCCCTCGCATTGACTCAGCTTACTGCGAAGCTTGGTCATATAGACATCTACCGTTCTGGGGCCCGATTCGGTATCGGCGTCCCAGAATTCATCCATAAGCTGACTGCGGGTAAATGTCTTCTTGGGATACGAAAGCATTTTATAGAGAATATTAAATTCTCTGTGGGTCAATGAAATTTCCTCACCGTTAAGATATGCGGTAAACTCATCCGCATCCATTACAAAACCACCGATCTCCAGCTTCCTACTTGAGGCTATCTTGGCACGGCGGAGCAGTGCGCCTATGCGCAGAAAAAGCTCGTCAAATTCTATAGGCTTGACCATATAATCGTCTATTCCTACCCTATAACCCCTCTGCTTTGATATCATATCATCACGGGCGGTCATGAAGAGTATCGGTATATCCTCATTCAGACTGCGAACGGTTTTCACAAACTCAAAGCCGTCAATTCCCGGCATCATGATATCCGAAATTATCAGGTCAAAGACATTCTTATACATAACATCGTATGCCTCCTCGGCACCAAGGCATCCTATCGCCTCATATCCGCTGTTATTAAGATATGAACAGACCGATCTGTTGAGATCACGGTCATCCTCAACCACAAGAATCTTAAACATTACATTCTCCCTTGATTTTTATTTACTCAATTATATCATATAAATGTTAAAGTTTTGTTTACGTCATAAATTTATATAATTAAAACATCGGCAATGCCGATGTTTTAATTATTTCTTCAATCTGTTTGACCTTGCTTCTGCCTCAGCCTTGCGTTCGTTTGCTTCCTTGATCTGCTCATTACGCTTCTCCTGCATGATGGCCTTACGTGTCTCGGGCTTACTCATAGCCTTTGCCTCTTCCCACTGTGCCTTGCTCTCTGCCTTTGCGGCTGCAAAATTTGCCTTGTCAACCTCGTGCTGAGCCTTTGCGTCTTCCTTCATGTCAGAAAATGCGTTCTTAAAAAATTCCTTGATTGCCATAGTTTTTTACCTTAACCTTTCATTATTTTATTGCTTAAATTGATTATTTCATCTGCGTATTTCACACGGCGCTTTGACATAAGCACCTTATATGTAGGATAGTTGAGAAGAGCTATTGCCATTCCGACCACACCCACAACTATGCCTGCGGTCATTGTATTCCCGCCTGCCACATCGGTCATTACAAGACTCATGCCGGAGCCCATCACAAGGGCAGAAAAGATACCCACGGTATATGCCATCACACGAATGGGCTTCTTAACCTTCTTGTCAAGAGACTTCAATTCGTCAAGCTCTGTTGTCTTTTTCTCTGTGTATTCACTTCTGATCTTCTGTACTATAAATTCTTTGTCGTTTCTGTTCATTTTTATTTCCTCCTTGGCTTGTTGTCACCATTTTACCCTCCCGTTGTTTTTAAATGTTTCAGGTTTTGTTAAAGTTTTGTTATTCTGAATCAGGTACCATCCCGTAATAAAATTCATTCCGTTCCTTATAAAGTACTTAAAGTTTATCGCACAAAAAAATAAATAGGAGAGTGAAAATCTCCTATTTATTAGTATATTCTCTTTTAACTCTCAGACGGTTAATTGCCCTTGCCATTCTGACCTGAGCGGCATAATAGTCCTGAATGCTTCTCTTCTGAAGCATAGCTTCCTTTGATTCTTCCGCGGTACGCCTTGCAATATTCTCATCTATCTCATCGGGATGCTCCGCAGTATCTACAAGCATAAGAACGTGATTATTCTCTACCTTGACTATCCCCTGTGAAACAGCCGCTACATGTCTCTGTTCATCAGGAGTGGTAAACTTAAGTGTTCCCGGGACAATGGCACAGATAGTATTTGAATGCATCGCCTGAATACCGTACTGCCCGTTGGTAGTAGGAATGACAAGGGAGATGCACTCTCCGTCAAAGAAGGGCTTGTCCGAAGCAAGCACCTGCAATCTGAAGGTATTCATTATATCTCACCGCGCCTTATCTTCTCGGCCTTGGCATAAACATCGTCAAGAGTACCCACGTTATAGAATGCAAGCTCGGGAAGTGAATCAAGCTCACCCTCAACTATCGCCTTGAAGCCTCGAAGGGTTTCCTTCAGGGGTACATATACACCGGGAATGCCGGTGAACTTCTCCGCTACGTGAATTGGCTGGGCAAGGAAACGCTGTATTCTTCTCGCTCTGGCAACAGTTTGCTTATCCTCCTCGCTTAATTCATCCATACCGAGGATTGCGATAATATCCTGAAGCTCGCTGTATTTCTGCAAAGTCTCCTGAACTCTTCTCGCAATATTATAGTGTTCCTCACCTATGACGGTAGGCTCAAGAATTCTCGAGGTGGACTCGAGGGGATCGACTGCGGGATATATACCCTGCTCCGCTATCTTACGGCTTAATACCGTTGTAGCATCAAGGTGAGAGAAGGTGGTGGCAGGGGCAGGGTCTGTCAGGTCATCGGCAGGCACGTATACAGCCTGGACCGAGGTTACAGAGCCGCTCTTGGTAGAGGTGATACGTTCCTGCAATGCACCCATTTCCTCAGCTAAGGTAGGCTGATAGCCAACGGCGGAGGGCATACGACCAAGAAGTGTGGAAACCTCACTGCCTGCCTGAACAAATCTAAATATATTGTCGATAAAGAGAAGCACATCCTTGTGCTCACGGTCACGGAAATACTCCGCCATGGTAAGGCCCGAGAGTGCAACCCTCATTCTCACACCGGGAGACTCGTTCATCTGACCGAATACAAGAGCGGTCTTTGACATAACACCGCTTTCCTTCATTTCACGCCAAAGATCGTTACCCTCTCTTGAACGCTCGCCTACACCGGTAAATACCGAATAGCCGCCGTGCTCTGTGGCTACATTATGAATAAGCTCCTGAATAAGGACAGTCTTACCAACACCTGCACCGCCAAAGAGACCTATCTTACCACCCTTGGGATAGGGCTCAAGAAGGTCAATAACCTTGATGCCTGTTTCGAGGATCTCAACGGCAGGGCTCTGCTCCTCAAAGGAGGGCGCCTTTCTGTGTATGCTCCAACGCTCGTTTCCGTCATCAATGGGTTCACTTCCGTCGATAGGATCGCCAAAGACGTTAAACATCTTTCCGAGCACTGCTTCTCCTACCGGAACCTTGATATTGTCTCCGGTAGCGCTTACCTCCATGCCGCGGGAAAGTCCTTCGCTCTCCGAGAGCATGATACAGCGGACAACTCCGCCGCCTATATGCTGTGCGACCTCCATAACACGCTTTTCTTCTTTAAGATAAATTGTCAGCGCTTCCTTGATACGGGGGAGCTTGCCGCTTTCAAAGGCAACGTCAACTACCGAGCCCGATATCTGTACTATTCTTCCTTTCATCATAGGGTCACACCTCCTTTTGTTTTTTTCTTCATAGCCTTTGCACCGGAGGAGACCTCTGTGATCTCCTGTGTTATGGCGCTCTGGCGAATATGGTTATACTGCACTGAAAGCTCGTCCAAAAGCTTCTGTGCATTTCTGTTTGCAGCATCCATAGCGTTCATTCTCGAATTCTGCTCACTACAGAAGCTATCTACAAGAGCGCTGTGTATAAATCCCGAAACGTAGCTCGGTACGATATTATCGAGAACTACTTCCATCGAGGGATCAAATTCAAAGGGGATCTTGACCTCCTTCTCGTTTGAATCGGGAACTATAAATTCTGCGCGGTGGAAGGGTAAGAGACGAGTAGAGCATGCCTGCGAATCTATTGCACCCTTCATGTCCGTATATATTACAAATATCTTGGAAAGCTCGCCTTTATTAAACAGATCGAGCAGAAGCTCGGCTATAACTCGAGCCCTGTGTATTGTGGGATTCTGCGCGGTATAGAGAAAGCTCTTCTCTATAGGAATATTACGGGAGGTGAAATAATGCCTGCCGTATTCACCTACCACAAACAGCTTGGGATCGGGATGCTCCTTCATTAATCGAAGTGCCTCCTTGATAACGTTTTGGTTATATGCACCTGCCAGACCCTTATCCGCCGTTATAACGAGATATCCGTAGGAGCCGGGAAGCTCATGCTCTCCCGTTACAGGATAGAAATACTTGCTATCCACATTCTCCGAGGTACGGAAGATTCTCTTGATCTCGCCCTGAATGGCATTGAAATAGGGTCGAGAGCTGTCAAGTTCCGCCTTTGCCTTACGCAGCTTGGTTGATGCGATAAGGTACATGGCGTTGGTTATCTTCTTCGTATCCTTAACGCTGTTTATACGGCTCTTGATTTCCTTGGTGGTAGCCATTTCAGCGCTCCTCTACAAACTTCTTTGCAACCTTGATTATCTCTTCTCGGTCCTCATCCGAGAGAAGTCCGTCATTTTCAAGACGCTCAGTTATCTCGAAATAACTTTCCTCAAAATGATCAAGAAGCTCTCTCAGCACTTTTTTGACATCCTTCTCGGGTATATCCTGTAATATGTGGTTAAGCACTACTACAAGGATGATAACCATCTCGTATTGCTTATAGGGCTTATACTGATCCTGCTTGAGCATCTGCATAAGTCCCTGACCGTAGGTAAGCTGACGTTTAGTCGCCTCATCAAGGTCGGAGGCAAACTGTGTAAACACCTCCATCTCACGGTACTGTGCAAGATCGAGACGGATAGCACCCGCAGCCTTCTTCATTGCCTTGGTCTGCGCATCGCCACCTACACGGGAAACCGAAAGACCAACGTTGACCGCAGGTCTTTGACCCGCAAAGAAGAGGTCGCTTTCAAGAAATATCTGTCCGTCAGTAATAGAGATAATGTTCGTTGGAATATATGCGGAAACGTCTCCCGCCTGAGTCTCAACTATAGGAAGTGCAGTCATACTGCCACCACCACGCTCTGCATTGAGATGGGCACTGCGCTCAAGGAGTCTTGAATGCAGATAAAAAACGTCACCGGGATATGCCTCTCGTCCCGGAGCTCTCTCAAGAAGAAGGCTCAGCGAACGGTAAGCGATAGCGTGCTTGGAGAGATCGTCATAAACTATGAGCACGTCTCTTCCTTTATTCATAAAGTACTCACCGAGAGCACAACCCGCGTAGGGAGCAATATACTGTAATGGAGCAGGGTCTGATGCCGAAGCGCTTACCACCACTGTATACTCCATTGCTCCGTGAGTCTTAAGATTCTGAACTAACTGAACAACCGAGGATGCCTTTTGTCCTATGGCAACATAAACACATATAACATCCTTACCTCTCTGATTAATGATGGTATCGAGAGCGATTGCAGTCTTACCCGTCTGACGATCCCCGATGATAAGCTCACGCTGACCTCTGCCTATGGGGAACATTGAGTCTATGGCAAGAATACCCGTTTCAAGAGGTGTATCTACCGACTGACGCTCGATTATACCGGGAGCGGGGTTTTCTATGGGAAGATACTCGTCACAAATTATTTCACCCTTACCGTCTATAGGTCTGCCCAGTGCATCGACAACTCTGCCGAGATACTCATCGGAAACACCTATACCCGCCACTCTGCCGGTTCTTCTGACAATACTTCCCTCGATAATGTCAGAATCATCACCGAAGAGAACACAACCTATCTCGTCGGGACGAAGATCCTGAGCCATACCTCGTACACCCGAGGAAAATACCACAATCTCACCGTAGCATACATTATCAAGACCGGAAACTGTAGCGATACCGTCACCTACGGTAAGAACTCTTCCCTCCTCGTATGCCTTGATATCGGGGACCCACTTCTCGATGGCATCCTTCAGAAGGGGAATGATATTATCATCCTTGAACTGAAGCTTGGATAGTCTTTCCTTGAATTGCAGAAGTCTTCCCTCGTCGCTCCAGTCATAAACCTCCGAATCCACAACAAGCTTAAAGCTTCCTTCCGGAAGCTCGGTCTGCTTCCATACTATCGAATAGCTTTCACCGTATTTTTTTGAAAGAAAATCTACAAATCGTTTTTCCTGCGCACGGCTCGGCGGAGTGTTTGAGTACAGAATAGCCTTCTTACTCATTTACGTCACCCTTCTCTGCCTTCTCAAGAAATTCGTCGAAGGAACCTGAGGTGCTCTTCTCCGAAACAAGCTTTTCTGCAGCCGAGGTAACCATATCGGTTATCTCTATCTTAGCCGCCTTGATCATCTTGTCATGCTCTGCCTCGGAGGTCTTATGAGCATTGGCGATTATCTTATCAGCCTCCGCGATAGCTTCACCTAACTTATCCGCGGTAAGCTTCTCTATCTCTACATAAGCTTGTCTTTTTTCTTCGATTATTTCGTCCTCAACGTTTGCAAGCTTTGCCTGATACTCTTCCTTTACCTTCTCAGACTCCTCAAGATTAGCCTTTGCACGATCGTCCATTTCTTTATAATAAGCGGTACGGTCATCCATGAATTTCTTTACAGGCTTATAGAGAAGAAAATATGCAATTCCAAAAAGGAGAACAAAGTTGAAAAGGTGAAGCAGTATCTGCTGCCAATCTATATTAAGAGGCATTTATAATTCACCCTTTCTCAATTAAAGTACAAAGATTATAAGTATGCCGACAACGAGGGCATATATGATTGCTGTCTCGACAAATACAAGACCAAGCATAAGAGTTGTTCTGATCTTACCCTCTGCCTCGGGCTGACGTGCGATACCGTCAACAGACTTGGTGATAGCCATACCCATGGCAACAGCACCCGCTGCCGCTGCAAGGCCTACAACGATAGCCGCCGCATAAGCCTTGGCACTCTTGGTCTTCTCAGCAGCTGCCGTTTCTTCAACGCTCGCCTCTGCCTTTACTTCTTCTTCGGAAGCGAATACAGGCATTGCCACTACGAAAAGTGTCATAATTAATACTAATGCAATACAAAGAAATCTTAAGCTCATTTTCATTTTAAAAATCCTCCAAATGATTTAATGTTTGTTGTGACCGGCAGGCTCACTGACCTCACCGTAGAATAATGCTGTCAGCATACAGAGAACGTAGGTCTGTATAAGTGCGTGAAGCAAGGTGAAGAGCACACCTACAAGGACGGGAAGTCCGTAGCTGAGTGCCATCGAATAATAGACAAGCTCTGTGACCAGTGCACCGCTGAGCAGTGCTCCGAAAAGTCGAAAGCTCATTGATATGGGAAGTGAAAACTCCTTTAAAGTGAGTCCCACACCCTTCAGCTTGTTCTCGGCAATACCTCCCGACATTATGACAAAGAAGGAGAGGAAGCCTATCATTATTGCTCCGTTGATATCGGCAAGGGGCGCAGGCAAAGCCATGGCATGACCTTTGGTGGTTATAGCCTGGAATCCGAAAAGCTCAAAGGTGGTTCCGACAAAGATGTAAGCACCTGCCGAAAACAGGTACGCTCCGAGGAACCTGTTCCTGTGAGGGCTGTTTGACTTGGCAAGACCGTCAAAGAAGCCCACCGCCATCTCTAAAAGCATCTGGAACTTACCGGGAATCATCTTGAACCTCGGAATTACAAATATTCGTACTATAAGTCCGAATACAAGGAATATCCCCGTTATCGAAAATGCCGAGATAAGCCCGGGATTAACATCCTTTATACCGAAAAGGCTTATCCTGTTGTCCTCGTGAAGCACCGCGTCCTTCATTAAGTCACCTATAGACCCATGATGACCGGGTGACTTTACGATTATCGTGCCGATCAATACGGCTAATGCCACGACCGAAAAGATCACGATGGATATTATCTTTTTATTTTTACTCAATATACACCCTCCAATCCTGAAAATTGGTTAACATTATCTCTTTATCCAACTATAAAGTATATCACAATAATAATGAATTTGCAATTATTATTAACGCAGAAATTATTAATTTTTTTAAACCGGCTCAACTAATTTTTATGTCCGACAAATTTAACAGTATATTCGTATGTCGAATAAAACGAAGATTTCCGCCTTTCTACGACGGAAATCAACTAAATTTATTATTTATTCTTTTTTATTTCTTCTTTATAATAAAATTCCCCTTCCGAAGAAGGGGAAAACTTTATTGAATGTTGTCGTAAGACATAAATATTTTAGCCGCTTGTGCTCTTGTTACCGTCATCTTGGGGGCAAGGGTGAGTACCTTTGTATCGGTAGAGCTTAAGAGCCCTGCATTGACTGCCCAGGCACAAGCATCCTTTGACCATGAGCTGATCTTAGAATAGTCGGAATATTCGCTCATATCAGCCTTTTTACTTACATCTATTCCCTGCTTTTCGGCATATCTGTAGAATAATGTCGCCAAGGATTCACGGTCGATGTTCTGACCGACACCGAATTTACCGTTACCGATTCCGTTTACATATCCGCTTTCATTTGCCCAGATAACCGAAGGACCGTACCATGAATTAACCTTAACATCAGTAAAGTCTGTTGAGGTATACTTGGTAAGATCAGCATCTGCTATTCGTGCAAGGATAACTACAAACTGTTCTCTTGTCAGCTTGCCGTCAGGGTTGAACTTGTTGTTGCCTACACCGGTGATGTAGCCCTTGGTTGCACAGTAGTTTACTCCTTCGGCGTACCATGCAGTGGATTTGACATCGGTGAAGGTGATAGGTGCCGGCAACTTTGCAATTGTCTCTTTTTCAAGCTCGGCATTACATACCGTACAATACTTAACCTGTTCGCCCTCGGAGTCTACGGTTGCTTCTTTCGTTACAACCCATT
Source organism: Oscillospiraceae bacterium (assembly GCA_015063855.1). Taxonomy (GTDB): domain Bacteria; phylum Bacillota; class Clostridia; order Oscillospirales; family CAG-272; genus RGIG7300. Next base: position 3,725 of record SVTI01000018.1, on the reverse strand, counting down.
CACCGGGGGTGTGACCTAAAGCGGAGCCTTCGTCTACTATTGTATCAGTAACATCACATCTGTCACATTTTGCGGTTTTGGTACCGTCTGCGATACAGGTGGCATCATTATTGATTACATAATCAGTAAAACTGTGACCGAGTGCAGAGCCTTCATCGATTATTGTATCAATCTCATCACACTCTTCACATTTCGAAGTCTTGCTGCCATTTTCACAACAAGTCGCATCATTATTGCTAATATAGTTCACATAACTATGGCCTTTTGCGTTTAATAACGTTTCTTCAATAGTTGTTTCAAGTAATGTGTTTTCATCTAAATAAAGCTTACCACAAACCAAACAATCCCAATATTCAACATTTCCCCCTTCAATACACGAGGGCAACTTTGAATCTATTTTATTTAAAATATGACCGTATTCTGCAACAATACCTTTTTCTTGCTCATTGCAATTCGAACAAAATCTTAATTTAGCTCCTTTTAATGTACATGTCGGGTTCTGTACAATAGACCATTCAGACCATGAATGACCATTTTCGACAATAATTTCACCGTAAGACTCAACAATCAAACATCTCGAACATTGAATATCACCGGTATATCCTTGGTTTACACAATCGGGCAACTTGTTATTTACCAGTTGAAAATCGTGTCCTAATGCTTCAATTATTACACCTTTTGTAGTTGTAACATTGCAAATATCACAAATATAGTCACCCGAATACCCTTCAGAATCACATGTTGCCTCTCTATAATTATTCAATACGGGAGTATGCTCACGACACATCGCAACAAATTCATTACCATTCTTGTATGCAAAACTCTCTACATTTGTTCCTTTATATCCGTATATAATGGCAGAAGAAGGGACAGCTCCTTGTTCGAAAGTAACTGATTCAGAATACACATAAAGTCTTTGCAAATCGGCATTAAATGCACATTCACCAACAGATGTAACCGTTGAAGACACATAAACCTCAACAACATTAGAACATGGTTTCAGGCCTCTTGCTGTTAATGAGTAATCCGAAATGTGTGTTATACCTTCACTATAATACACATATTTCGCCATAGGACCCAAATATTTACCATTAATGCTACCAGAATAAGGTGCACTTGCCCCACTATAATAATCAGGTAATGCTCCATTGTGTTCTATTTTCAGTATACCCGTCGAAGAATCCAATTCCCAATAATATCCATGGATGTCTCCTCGATACGTTGCAGCTGTAATAACCACATTAAAAATAAAAACAATAAACAAAATACTGATACATATTATTTTTAAAACTTTCATAGGGAACTTCATCATATCCTCCTAAAAAATAAAAAGTGCGCAGCCGAAGCTACGCACCGAAAAACACACAGCTCCGATTGCTGCGACACAATTTTCACCACACTTAAAGTATGCGAATAGAGCGTGTATTTTTACCATAATAAAAATACACACTTTAAGCATGGGTTAATCATTTGATTGTGTCGCAAGATTATTGTATCACTATTTGAAACCAATGTCAAGAAAAATTGGGATTATACATTTCAAATTTGCAGTTTATCGGGAAGTTTTCACTAACGAAATGTCTTAAAATAAGCGATGAGTTCTGTAAAAAAGCCTCCCTTGCCTAAAGGGAGGGGGACCACGGAGTGGTGGAGGGATACTCTTAAAATAACATAAAATTATAGCTGTTTGTTATTTATATCCCCTCGCCGCAAGCGGCCCTCTCCCCTTTAGGCAAGGGGCGCTTGGAACGGTACAAACCCATCGTTTAATTAAGACATATCGTTACATCAATTTCACCGTTGAACTGCGATTTAACACTATTTCTTATGAAATGAAGATTTCCGCCCTTCTCGGCGGAAATCAACCAATTCTCTTATCTATTCTCTCTTATCTTTTATCTGACAAAAAAGGCCTCCCCGCAAGGAAGCCTTTTTCATTTAATTATAAACCGCGCTTAATATAATGAGTATGGAGAATCTCATGAGCCTTATGGCTGTTGGGCTTCTCGAAGAACTCATCGTAAAGAGCCTTAACTGCGCTGTTCTCGTGGGACTTACGGAGATCCATTGCGGAATCTGCCTTATAGAGAACGGATGCACGAAGCTCACGGAGGTTAACGTTGTTACGAACAACTGCGGGCTGAGTAGGCTGACCGCCGCCGTTTACACAACCGCCGGGACAAGCCATGATCTCGATGAAATCAACCTTGATCTCGCCTGCTTCAACAGCCTTTAAGAGCTTCTTAGCATTAGCTGTACCGCTTGCAACTGCAACTCTTACGGTTACTTCACCGAGCTTGTACTCTGCACGCTTGATACCTTCGATACCACGAACATCGTTGAACTCGAGCTTTTCAAGGGGCTTACCGAGAACTACCTCTGCAGCGGTACGAAGAGCTGCTTCCATAACACCGCCGGTAGCGCCGAAGATTGCGCCTGCACCGGAGCCGAGCTGGAAGGGTTCATCAAATGCCTCATCGTCAAGAGCTCTGAAATCAATACCTGCGGTCTCGATCATTCTTGCAAGCTCACGGGTAGTGATAGCAACGTCAACATCGAAGATGCCTTCGCCTGCTGCACTCTGTCCGTCTCTGCCAACCTCAAACTTCTTAGCTGTACAAGGAATTACAGATACAAAGAAGATGTCCTTGGGATCAAGGCCGTGCTTCTGTGCATAGAATGTCTTGTAGAGCGCACCGAACATCTGCTGAGGAGACTTGCAGGAGGAAAGGTTATCGGTGAACTGAGGGAAGTAATGCTCACAGTACTTGATCCAACCGGGTGAGCAGGATGTGATAAGGGGAAGCTTACCGCCATTCTGGAATCTGTCGAGGAACTCATATGCCTCTTCCATAATGGTAAGGTCAGCTGTAAGATTCATATTGTAAACACCATCAAAGCCGAGGCGCTTCATAGCAGCAACCATCTGACCCTCTGTGTCTGTACCGGGCTCGTAGCCGAAGCACTCACCGATAGTGGCACGAACGGAGGGAGCTGCACAGATAGCAACGTGCTTTGTGGGATCTGCGATAGCGTCAAATACCTTCGCAGTGTCATCCTTTTCATAGAGAGCACCAACGGGACAAGCAACGATACACTGACCGCAGTTTACGCAGGAGGTCTCTGCAAGCTTAACCTCGAAGGGAGAAGCGATATGAGTATCAAAGCCTCTGTCGTTGGCACCGATAACGCCGATGCCCTGCATTTCCTTACAAGCCGCTACGCAGCGACGGCAAAGAATACACTTATTGTTATCACGGATGATAGCAACGGAGGAATCGTCGATATCATAATGATTGGATTCGCCTTCAAAGTAATCCTCATCTACACCGTACTCATTGCAGAGCTTCTGGAGCTCGCAGGAGGTGGAACGGATACATGTAAGACACTTCTTTTCGTGGTTGGAAAGAACCAGCTGGAGGTTGGTCTTTCTTGCCTTACGGATAGCGGGAGAATTTGTTACAACCTCCATACCCTCGTTTACGGGATATACACAAGCGGCAACGGGACCTCTTGCGCCCTTTACCTCAACGAGACAAAGACGGCAAGCACCGATCTCGTTGATATCCTTCATGTAGCAAAGGGTAGGAATATCTATCTTAGCAGCACGGCATGCTTCAAGCACGGTGCTGTTGGCAGGAACAGCATAGTCTCTGCCGTTAATTTTAATGTTTACGGTTTCCATTATTATGCTCCTTCCTTACTGTTTAACGATTGCGTTGAAC
>SVTI01000112.1 GCA_015063855.1 Oscillospiraceae bacterium | reverse complement strand
GGCAGCAAAGGCTCATGCGACAAGACTTATCGAAAATGGTGCCGATTCCCTCTACGTAGGCGGTAGCTCCGGTGAGATGATACTCCTCTCCAACGATGAAAGAAAGGCGCTTCTTGAGGCAATAATGGAAGCTGTTCCCGAGAACTTCCCCATCATCGCTCACATTGGTGCGGCTAACCCCGTAGATGCATATGAGCTTGCTCAGCACGCTGAAAAGGTTGGTGCTGCGGCTATTTCCTCCGTTGCTCCCTTCTACTATAAGTACAATTTCAGAGAGATTAAGTATTACTACGAAAAGATCGGTTCTCTCTGCAATCTTCCCATGATCGTTTATAATATCCCTGCACTCTCCGGTGCTAATCTCTCCATTCCCCAGATCAAGGAGCTTCTCGCTCTTGACTGTGTAGGCGGTATGAAGTTCACCTGCAGTGATTTCTATGCATTCGAGCGTGTTCGTAACGACTTCCCCGACAAGCTTCTTTATAACGGTTCTGATGAGATCATCCTCAGCGGTCTTGCTATGGGTGCAGACGGCGGTATCGGTACAACATATAATGTTCTCGTTTCCAAGTTTGCAGAGCTGTACAAGCTCTTCAAGGAAAACAAGATGGCTGAGGCACTTGCTATGCAGCATAACATCAACGATGCAATCGAGCAGATCCTCTCCTTCAATCTCCTTCCCGCTATCAAGTCCCTTGTTCGTGCAGGCGGATGTGACTGCGGTAACTGCCGCGATCCCTTTGAAACTCTCTCTGCAGAGCAGGAAAAGGCTCTCTGCGATGCTGTACGCGGCAAGCTTACATGGCTTTAATATCAATAATTTTAAAGGACTACCTGTGGTAGTCCTTTCTATTTGTCGTTATTCTCTTTTTCTAATTTCTTACCGTCGCAGTTGAATATCAGCCTTCCGTTATCTGTGATATAGACATCGGATTTATATTTTTCAAACAACTCAACCGTTTTAGAATGATCGATATTACTGTCGGGTATGATAACGCTATAATCCGGCTTCCAGTTCTTCGCCTGATCTTCAAGACAGCTATAATACGCTCCATGATTCGGAAGCTTGATGAGGTCATAGTCAAGAGTATTATGAGAAAGAAATTCCTTCATTCTTCCCTCTCCTGCATCACCGCAAATAAGCATATTTCTCTTATCACAGCTTACCGAGGTCATCAAGCAATGATCGCCCTTTTCACTATTCATACTGTTATCGGCGGCATATACTCTGACCGTGCAGTCTCCAATCGGAAATGATATCATTCCGTCAACCATATACGGTTCTATTGCCTGAGCATCACAGGCCGTGATAAAGTCATCGTAGCCATCGCCGGTCTGTATATAACCCGGAATATATATATCATTGACGTCGAATTCGGATAAGATCCGAACTGCACCGTTAAAATGTTCTTCAGTAAAGTCGCTTATCACAAGTGCATCAATAACGTTAATGTTTTCAGATAAAAGATATTCACATATCTCTGTACCTATACCGTTACCGCAGTCGATTACCGCCGCTTTTCCTCGTGAGGTAAGAATTGTGCAGTCTCCGCTTTTCTCTTCAAAAAAGCATACTTTCATCTCATTCTCGCCCTTACAGGAAATAAGCGATATCAACATTACAGCAATAAGAATAATAATCAGAATCGATCTAAACGGTTTTGTCATCTGTCCTTTTTTCAAATTTCACACGTTCCTCCGAAACCACGGCACGAACGCGATCCCCTTCCTTTATACTTCCCTCAAGCATAGCATTTGAAAATTCATCCTCAACTGCTCTCTGAATCTCTCTGCGTATAGGTCTTGCCCCGTAAACGGGATCAAAGCCCCGCTGAGAAATAAATTTAATTACAGATTCATCAAAGACAATATCAATACCAAGCTTGGAAATTCTGTCTTTAAGTGAGGAAAGCATAAGCTCGGTTATACGCTCGATCTCGCCCTCGGTCAGCTTGTTGAACACTATGATCTCATCGATACGGTTAAGAAACTCGGGACGGAATGCCTCCTTGAGACTTTCCATAACCCTTGCATTAACGTCATCAGAGACACTTCGCTCTCCAAAGCCGAGGGTTCCGGTCTTATGAGTTATACCCCTTGCACCGATATTTGACGTCATGATGATAATAGTGTTCTTAAAGTCTACTCTTCTGCCCTGAGAATCACTTAATACACCGTCGTCCAATATCTGAAGAAGAATATTGAATACATCGGGATGAGCCTTCTCAATCTCATCAAAGAGAACGACCGAATAAGGCTTTCTCCTTATCCTTTCGGTAAGCTGTCCTCCCTCCTCGAAGCCTACGTAGCCGGGAGGTGAACCGATGAGCTTGGATACGCTGTGCTTCTCCATATACTCGGACATATCGATTCGTATCATAGAGCTTTCGTCACCGAAAAGAACCTCGGCAAGAGCCTTGGTAAGCTCTGTTTTACCTACACCGGTCGGTCCGAGGAATATAAAGGAGCCCATGGGACGCTTAGGGTCTTTAAGACCTACACGGCCTCTTTTAATGGCACGTGCAACAGCCGAAACTGCCTCCTCTTGTCCTATTATACGCTTATGAAGAATTTTGTCAAGGCTTTTTAGTCTTTCGCTCTCTTCCTCTGCTAATTTTTTTACCGGTATCTTGGTCCAAAGTGCTACGATGTCGCTTATTTCCTCTTCACCTACAGAGAGCTCCTTATCAGTAGTATCATCCTTCCAGCTTTTCTTTTCTTCCTCGTATTTACTTTTAAGAGTCTGCTCCTCGTCACGAAGCTTCGCCGCACTCTCAAAATCCTGACTTTTAACCGCAGACTCCTTTTCCAAAGCTATACTTTTAAGCTTATCCTCAAGAGCCTTTAAGGACGGTGGCTGAGTAATAACTCCTATACGAAGCTTGGATGCAGCCTCATCTATTAAATCTATCGCTTTATCGGGAAGATATCTGTCACCGATATACCGTACCGAAAGCTTGACCGCTGCTTTGATAGCCTCATCGGTTATCTTGACCTTGTGATGAGCCTCATATTTATCACGAAGACCCTTTAGTATGGCAACAGCCTCCTCCTCTGTAGGTTCTCCTACCATAACAGGCTGGAAGCGGCGCTCCAGAGCAGGATCTTTTTCAATATTCTTTCGATATTCATCGATGGTAGTAGCACCTATAAGCTGCATCTCACCGCGTGAAAGCGCAGGTTTGATTATATTTGCAGCATCCACAGCACCCTCTGCAGCACCTGCTCCGACTATAGTATGGATCTCATCGATAAACAGTATGATCTTGGGCTCCTTCTTTACCTCTGACATTACGTTTTTGATTCTTTCCTCAAATTCGCCACGGTACTTTGCACCTGCAACCATGGCAGAGAGATCAAGGGTAACTATTATCTTGTCCATAAGATTTTCGGGTACGTTACCTGCAACGATACGTTGTGCAAGTCCCTCTGCAATCGCCGTTTTTCCCACACCCGGCTCACCGATCAGACAAGGATTATTCTTAGTCCTTCTTGACAGGATCTGTATAACTCTGTCCATTTCCTCTTCTCTGCCGATAATTGGATCGAGCTGACCTTCACGAACCATTGCGCACAGATCTCTGCCGTACTGAGAAAGTGTAGGTGCACCCTTGAGACCGTTTTTGGAATCTGTTTTTGAAGTCTTTGAAGTCTTATGGATAGGAGCCTCGTCAACGATATCTGCATCACTTGTCAAAAATGAAGTTATTTCTTCTGTCAGCTCATTTATCTTAATGTTCTTCTCGGTGATAATACGTACAGCCACACAGTCATGCTCTCTGCATATCGATAAAAGAAGATGCTCTGTTCCTATATAATTCTGTCCGTATTTCAATGCCTCATAGGATGAATTTTCTATAATACGCTTGGTTCTCGGTGTCATATCGTTAGGTGTAACGTTTGAACGCGAGCCAATACCCGCAATCTGTGCTATCGCATCCTTAACACCTTCAAAGTCGATTCCGTGATGACTGAGAAGCTTCTGTGCCACACTTGACTGCTCACTCAATACACCTAAGAGCAGATGCTCCGAGCCTATATAAGTATGTCCCATCTCCCTTGCAAAGAACAGGGTCTTATTTAAAGCGTTCTGCGCTCCGTTAGTAAATCTGTTTGACATTTGATCACTACCTTTACAATAGTTTATTTTTGATATACTCAGCACGGGCTATATCCCGTTCTCCCTCATTCATTTCCTTATTATAAAAAGCACATAAGGTATGAGGGGTTACCTCAGAGAAAAGCTTGTCCAAAGTCTGTGTATCTACCGAATCGATAATACCCAGACTTACACCAAGCCTTAACTGAGCATAAAGCTCGAAAAACTCCTCGCTTGAAAGAAGCTTGGCATACTTAAGCGTACCGAGTGCTCTTGAAATTCTATCCTCAAGTAATATTCCCGATTTCTTTTTCATCTCTTCACGCTCTCCGCGTTCAAAGGTTATTATCTGCTCTACTATATGCTTAAGCTTTGA
>SVTI01000111.1 GCA_015063855.1 Oscillospiraceae bacterium | reverse complement strand
GCGGCTACTATGCAGTTGCAGAAGACAGCTACTTCGTAGCACTTTGGGAAGAGGATCCTAACTATGTTCCTCCTACCGAATGCACACACGAGTGGAGCGAGTGGGTTGTTACCACTGAGCCTCAGATTGGCGTTCCCGGTGAAGAAACCAGAACCTGTACTCTCTGTGGCGCTACCGAAACTCAGGAAGTTCCTGCTCTCGTAGCTCCCGAAAAGGCATGGACAATTACATTCGATCCCGACGGCGGTGTAATGGGCGAAGGCTTTGAAACCGTTTACGGTATCGATACAGGTGACTACTACAAGGATATCCTTCCCGGATACCCCACAGCTACTTACGAAGGTTACATCCTCGAAGGTTGGTACCTCGAAAAGTATAACTTCACATTTACAGTTGGTGATTATGAATCCGGTTACTATGCAATCTCTGAGGACTGCGTACTTGTAGCTCTCTGGGCAGAAGATCCCAACTACGTTCCTCCCGAAGAACCCGTTGATCCTGAGATCACCGTAACTTCCGAAGAGGGTACAATCACTGTTTCCGGTCTTGTTGATATCAACGACCTTTGGATCGCTGAAGGCGAATGGACAACATACGCTGACATTAAGGCTTCTGCTGCTTCTTACTTCAGAGTAAAGGGTGACAGCACCAGAATCGTTGACGGTGTTCTCAACTATAAGGCTCCTACAGACGGTCTCTTCACAGTAATCGTAAGACTTAATGACGGTACTGAACTCGTATTTAACGTTGAAGTTGCTACATTCTTCGTACTCAAGGGCGCTACCATCACAGTTAACCATATCGATGTTGATACAATCAATGACGTTTGGGTATCTGCAGGTACTCTTGACAACTATGCAGACATCAAGGCTAATATGATCTTCAGAACTAAGGCTGACGGTAAGAGAGTTATCGACGGTACATTCACATACGCTCTCACAAAGGGTGGCGAATACACCGTAGCAGTTAGAACTCTTGACGGCGAGCTCAAGATCAAGCATATCACAATCGATACCGGTCTCGATGTAAACGTTGCAGTAAACGGCAAGGTTGTTACCGTATCCGGTCTCGACAGAGACACCATTACAGTTATTCGTTACGCAAAGGGCGAATTCGTAAGCGGTGGCGCGATCAAGAGAGCTCCTGATGTACAGTTCGTAAGAGGACGTGAACTCGTTGAGTCCGAACTTTCTGTAGAACTCGCAGCAGGCACATACACATTCATGATTCAGTACACCAACGGCATCCAGTTGTTCAATACTGTAACTGTTGCATAAACTGTTTAATGATTAAATTAAACCCATCGGCTTACGCCGATGGGTTTTCTTTTCGTTTTGCAACAAAAATGTATAAATAAACGTATAAAAATGAATAAATATATAAAACACCGAACCGTAGAGGAAGCAAAATTTCATACAAATTATTAACGCTTGATTACGTTATATATGTAAGAATACACAAATTGAATAAATCTTATCTTATCTATTGACAAATCGGGTTAAATATCGTATAATTATACAATCATACTATTTATATTAAAATGGATAAATATTTATTGTGCTCAGCGTCGGATTTGACCATTAATTCAGTAAGCACGCTTTATCATTAAATAGGCGGAAATATTATACAATATTTTCCTCCGGAATTATTTGAAAGGTATGGATGGAGTGTATAAATATCACATCATCCGAGGTTTGTTTAGATGAAGACCGTATTTATTGACGGAAAAGAGGGTACTACAGGCCTTCGTATATTTGAAAGACTTGAAAATTATAAGGATATAAAGGTGGTATCTCTGCCCGAAGAAACACGTAAGGACAGAGAAGCAAGAAGGGAAATGCTTAATTCCTGCGACATTGCTTTTCTTTGCCTTCCTGATGCTGCTGCAAAGGAATCGATTTCGCTTGTTGAAAACGAAAATGTCATAATAATTGATACCTCAACTGCTCACCGATGTGATAATAGTTTTGCATATGGTTTTCCCGAATTATCCGAAGAGCATCTTAAAAAGATACAGAATTCAAAGAGGATAGCGGTTCCGGGATGTCATGCCAGCGGTTTTATTTCCTTGGTACAGCCTCTTGTTGCACAGGGTGTCGTTGATAAAAGCTCATTCTTTTCTTGTCATTCGCTTACCGGTTATTCGGGTGGGGGCAAAAAAATGATAGCCGATTATGAAAGTCCTGAACGTGAAACAAAGTATAATGCTCCGAGGCAGTACGGTCTTACCCAGGAGCATAAGCACATTCCTGAAATGGTAAAGATAAGTGGTATAGAGAACGCTCCCGTATTCTGCCCTATAGTTGCAGATTATTACAGCGGAATGCTTGTTACCGTACCGCTCTTCGCTTCACAGCTCAAATGCTCTGTTGATGAGCTTAGGAATATCTACCGTGAGACCTATAGAAACGGGCTTGTGCGCTTTACCGATACGATGGCAGACGGAGCTTTTATTGATTCCAACACAATGAGCGGAAACGATGCCATGGAGGTTTCGGTTTTCGGTAATGAAGAAAGAATTATACTTACCGCAAGGTATGACAATCTTGGCAAGGGAGCTTCAGGAGCTGCGGTTGAGTGCTTAAATATAAAATTAAATAATGAGTGGGATTACCACCTTAACGTATAAACGGAGAATAAATATGGAACAGATCAAGGGCGGCGTTTGTGCCGCAAAAGGCTTTAGTGCCAACGGAATACATTGCGGTATCCGCAAGAACAAAACAAAAAGAGATCTTGCACTTATCAAGAGTGACGTTATGGCTAATGCCGCGGCGGTTTACACTACCAACCTCGTTAAGGGAGCACCTATTGCCGTAACAAAGGAAAACATTGCTGACGGCAAGGCTATGGCGGTTATCTGTAACAGCGGCAATGCAAATACATGTAATAAGAACGGTGTTGAAATTGCCCGTAAGATGTGCGATATTACAGCCAATGCCCTTGGTATAAATACAAATGATATTGTAGTTGCATCCACCGGTGTAATCGGTCAGGAGCTTGATATCACTCCCATTGCTGACGGAATTGATGAATTGGCAAATGGACTTGGTGATAACAGTGTGAATGCTGCGGAGGCAATCATGACCACCGATACGGTTTTAAAGGAAATTGCATTCTCTTTTACCGTTGGAGGTAAGGAATGTAAGATAGGCGGTATTGCAAAGGGTAGCGGCATGATCCATCCCAACATGGCAACAATGCTTGTGTTTGTTACCACAGACTGTGCAATTTCAAGCGAAATGCTCAAAAAGGCACTTTCCAATGATGTTAAATACAGCTTCAATATGGTTTCGGTTGATGGAGATACCTCTACCAATGATATGGTTTCTGTTCTTGCCAATGGTATGGCTGGTAACGATGAGATTACCGAGGAGGGTGAGGACTTTGAGACCTTCAAGAAGGCTCTTGCCTCTGTTACCCGGTATCTCTGCCGCATGATTGCAAAGGACGGTGAGGGCGCAACCAAGATGCTTGAATGTAAGGTTGACGGTGCCCCTACCGAAGAGGATGCAACAAAGATTGCCAAGTCCGTTGTTTGTTCCTCTCTCTTTAAGTCCGCAATGTTCGGAGCTGATGCTAACTGGGGCAGAGTTCTCTGTGCCATTGGTTACAGCACAGCGAATATTGATGTTGAAAAGATAGATCTTTCCTTTGCCTCCAAGGCAGGAAAAATAGACGTATGTAAGGATGGTTACGGAATAGAGTTTTCCGAAGAGATTGCAAAGGAAATTCTTGTTTGCGATGAGATACAGATACTCATATCCTTGAAGCAGGGTGAATATGATGCAACTGCATGGGGATGCGATCTTACATACGATTATGTAAAAATTAACGGCGATTACCGTACTTGAGGTGGATAAAATGGAGCTTACCAATGCACAAAGGGCTTCGGTGCTTATACACGCGCTGCCCTATATACAGAAATACTATAACAAGGTCGTTGTTGTGAAATACGGCGGTAACGCTATGATAAATGAGGACCTTAAAAATAAGGTTATGAGAGATATAGTGCTTCTCTCTCTTATCGGTGTCAAGGTTGTGCTTGTTCACGGCGGCGGTCCTGAGATCACAGAGGAACTTAATAAGATCGGCAAGGAAAGTAAATTTGTTGACGGACTTCGCGTTACCGATAGAGAAACGGCTGATGTTGTTCAGATGGTTCTTGCGGGTAAGATCAATAAGAGCCTCGTAAATCTCCTTCAGAATGAAGGTGGTAAGGCTATCGGTCTTTGCGGCATGGACGGTCATATGATCGAAGCTAAACAGCTCGATGAAAAGTGGGGTTATGTTGGTGAGATCACCGAAATTAACGCCCAGCCTATCGTTGACGTGCTTGAAAAAGGTTATATTCCCGTTATTTCCACGGTTGGATGTGATAACGAGGGTAACGTTTATAATATAAACGCAGATACAGCGGCAGCGAGAATTGCAGGTGTACTTAATGCGGAATGTCTTATTTCCATGACCGATATTGCCGGCATCTGCGAGGATCCCAAAGATCCCGATACACTTATCAAAATAATTAACGTAAGCGAAGCTCCTCAGCTTATCAAGCGCGGCATAATATCGGGCGGTATGATTCCTAAGGTTGACTGCTGTGTTGAGGCTATACGTCGCGGAGTTAAGAGAGTATTTATT
>SVTI01000017.1 GCA_015063855.1 Oscillospiraceae bacterium | reverse complement strand
CGATCTACTCATCCGTCATTGTCAGGGCTAAATGATAATTTTTTGTTTGCTGAAATTCACCTGACAATGCCACCTTCTCTTGCTAGAGAAGGCTTTTTGACAGTGCTCTTCGCATTATTTAAGACATATCGTTCCGGTAAACTGCTCGATAAACTGTAATTTATCGCTTGGCTTATTTCGGGTACTGCAGAAACGGTTATAGATAACTTCATGCCCGATTCACCGCCGCGGGTCGGACCCGCAAACTGTAATTTATCGCTTGGCTTATTTCGGGTACTGCAGAAACGGTTATAGTTAACTTCATACTCGAGTATTCGCTGCAGGCCGATGCCTGCAATATAATACGTTATATGAGGATAAATTACCTTTAGCTTATGTAATATAGATTCAGCCATGGTATCGAACCTGCCGTGATTTCCGATATAAAAGGTGGTTACCCCATTGTACTCTATCAATTTTATTATTTCTTTCTTAAGTAGAGGAGCGATGCTTTCGTTTGCATCTCGGTGTCCAAAAAACGTACAGGTCATATATACCTCACAAAATTTAATATAAATATCCAGAGTAGATTATTTTAATCTACTCTATTCTACATTATATCATGAATTAGTTTAAAATCAATAGTAGATAATAAATATCTAATCATGATATAACGAGGGATAGAATGAATAAATCAATGTTTTTAATAAAAGGCAATATATGCTCCGATCGTGTCAGATTAGGACGTGCTTTGCACAAGCCTCCGTTAACACAGGATGATCTTGCGAGGAAAATGCAGCTTATGGGTATGGATATAACACCGCTTATAATTTCGAGAATAGAAAAGAATCAACGACATGTATGTGATGCGGAGCTCCGTATGCTTTCAAAGGCTTTAGGAGTAACAATGGATTGGCTCTGCGGTGATGAAAACGATATCGAATTATGATAATTGGTTTAATATAATAGGTGAGTATAAAGTAATTAATCGGCAGAGAATATCTCTGTCGATTTTATATCAAGAAAAACCGCCCCGCTCTTATTTTCAGAGACGAGGCGGTTTTCTTGCGGGTCGGACCCGCTTGGGTATATGTGAGGTATCAGAGTTAGGTGGTTGGTAAGGTTAATTTGTCATATTTACAGTTACGGAAGTATAATGCCACATCTATAGAGATCTCTATGAAATTAAGCACGTAGAAGAAAAAGCTCAGATAGAATATTCCGCCGCCTGCGCCGAGCAGTGATATCTGCATGACCTTACGGATAATACCGAAGGCGTATCCCACAAGCAGGAATATTTCAAAGAAAAGGCTTTTTCCTTTAGCGGTTTTTGAGATAAGTGATTTTCGTATCGATATAGGCCAGGACAGCCCGAAGCAAAGTATGGTGAAGGCTTCCAACAATTCTGTGATAAGTGAGATTTCCATTTCGATCAGATTTCCTTTCCGTATTGACATATTTGACTGTTAGTATTATAATACATTTTGAGCTATATGTAAAATGTATAGTTGGCATATTTGATATATCATTTTGATATGGAGTTAGTTATGAATATCAGCTACGATCACTACAGAATTTTTTATAATGTTGCCAAATACAAGAGCTTTACCCGTGCGGCTGAGGTGATGTATGCCAATCAGCCTAATCTGACCAGAGCCATAAAAAGCCTTGAGGCTCAACTTGGATGTACCCTGTTTGAACGAACCGGCAAGGGAGTACGGCTTACCGATGATGCAAGAGAGCTATACGAGCATGTCTCTGTAGCCTTTGAGCATATTCAGGCGGGCGAGGAGTCGCTCAGCGCCAAGCACAGCATGGAAAACGGTATTGTCTCTGTAGGTGTTACCGAAATAGCCCTGCGCTGTTATCTTCTTCCCATACTTAAGCGCTATCATGAGTTATATCCCGGTGTACGTATAAAGATAGTCAACGTTTCCACTCCCCAGGCTCTTAAAATGACCGATAACAGACTTATAGATATGGCTGTGGTTACAACTCCTGCGGAAAGCAATTCAAAGCTGCTCTCAACAAAGCTCTGTGAGCTTCGTGAGGTTGCGGTATGTAGTATGGAGTTTGACGTTCCCGATGGTATAACTCTCTCAGAACTTGCCGATAATCCGATAATCTCACTTGGTGCGGGAAGTGCAACCTACGATTTTTATATTGAGGAATTTTTGAAGTACGGTATTAATTTTTCTCCCGATATCGAGGCGGCAACAGCGGACCAGATATTACCTCTTGTCAAACACGGCTTGGGTGTGGGATTTGTACCTGAAAAATTTCTTGAGAATGAGAGAGACGTACGTATTATAGAGCTTAGCGAGCCGATACCGCCGAGAGAGATAGTTCTTATAAGAAAGAAGGGGCATTCTCTTCATCTTCCTGCCTCCGAGCTTCTGAATCTTATAAAAGCGGCTACCGACCCGCAATGATAATCGGTTTTGAACCGACTGTAAGCTTGTTTCTTTGACACCCGAAGCGGAGCAATTTCCTATACATTATAAAAGGACAATAACATAAAATGAAAAGAACAGGATTGTTTATATCGATCTTTATATGCCTGCTTTTATTTACAGCCCTCGGTATAAGTGCAGGTAAATCTGATTTTATTAACGTAAGCACAAACAGAAACGGTGAATACGATATTTATACCGTACCGCAGTCTGTCAGCGCAGGCTACCGATACGGACCCTCCTATATAGTCAACGGGGACGGAAGTATCGATGCATGGTTTGCCGCAAGCGGCAGCAGCATCGAGCAATGGGATTGGATAATGTACAAGCATTTTGACGGTGAAAGCTGGAGTGAGGAAAAATGCGTGCTTCAGCCTACCCCAAACGGCTTTGATCACTATTCGTGCTGTGATCCCGGGGTAATATATCTTAACGGATATTATTATCTTACCTATACCTCTACCATGAATTACGATCAGACCGACAATTCTCTCTTCGTTGCCCGCAGCCAAAATCCCGACGGACCCTATGAAAAGTGGAACGGTAAGGGTTGGGGAGGATATTCACCCAAGCCTTTGATCGCCTTTTCGGAGGATTCATCATTCTGGGGGATAGGAGAGGCAAGTATGACCGAGGTAGGTGGCATACTATATCTCTATTATACCGAAAACGGCTCAAAGGGACATTCTACAGCCCTTGTCACAGCAGATGCCAATGACGAAAACTGGCCGCAGAGCCTTGAATTTCGAGGATACGTGCTTGAGAATACTACCTCGGATGCTATCGACGTTAAATACGTGGAGAAATTTGAAAAATTCATAGCCGTTGCAAGCGATGAAAGAATGACAGACAACAGCTATCTTGTTTTCTATGAATCGAATGACGGTCTGCGCTTCAGGATGAGCGATATCTGTAAAAAGGACGTTTTTGCTTACTGTCATAATCCCGGTCTTTCGGGAGACGGGAGAGGTCATATCACAGAGGGCATGAGATGTTTTGTTTCTTATGCCTACGGTAAGGGTTGGGGTGTTTGGAATACAAGAGTGTTGCCTATAGATATAAGCATATCCGATCGCATAGACCGATCTGAGCAATATACAGCTTCAAGAGCCATAACCTCCTTTGCAAGGGATACAAGGGATCCGTCATCTCTTGATATTACCGCCATCAGTCCGCAGACCAAATGCGTTATCCGAGCCTCCTCTCAGAGTGCAAAAATAAAGCTTACCGTCAATTACTGTACTGCCTTTCGCGATAAGTGGAAAAGCATCTCATCCTTTGGCGATGAGGTGATGATGTACGGCTATGACGAGAGTGTCATCAAGCGTATCGGAAGCTCGATGGAGTTTGAGGTTGTCGGTGCGGGAGATACAATGATCACAATTGAGCTTCGCGGTCATATAACCTACGTTTACGTGTTTATATACGATATATCGAATATGGCCGATATAAAGGCACTTTTACCTGCGGGAGGGAGCGAATTTTATATTACCGATCGCTGCGGTAGCGATGAACTGCAGATAAAGAGTGTACTTTACTATAATGACGGAACGCTCGATTATATTTTAGGCAATCAGTGTGGGTTACTTAATATCGAATATGACGGTACTGCAATTAAAATATATACAGACGGCCATATAACTCCGATAAAGACAGGCTTGTGTAGTGTGAGGGTAAGCTATGGTGAAATCTATTATGAGCTTACCGTAAATATTTCCGGGCATAATCTGAGCTATAAGGGTTTTCCCGACGTTAAAGGTACGGGCTGGTACTATGAAGGAGTCCGTTACTGTTATGAAAAGGGTTATATTTCGGGAACGGATAAAGGACTTTTCATGCCTGACAGCACCCTTACCCGTGAGCAGCTTGTGGTCATTCTTGCCCGCATAGACGGTGTAAAGCTTTCCTATTATACCGATTCTCCCTTTAACGACGTAAAGTCGGGAAGCTGGTACGCTCCTGCGGTCAGCTGGGCTTATAAAGGCGGCTACGTAAACGGAGTGGGAAATAATGATTTCGGTGTCGGCAGAGCCATTACCCGTGAGGAGTTAGCGGTATTACTGCACCGATATTCTCTCGATATGTCGATATATCCCCAGAAGATATATTCCTATCACGATTGGGGTAAGATATCCTCCTGGGCAAGTGACTCTGTTAACTGGGCTGTGGTCAAGGGTATTTTAAGCTCAACCGACACAAAAATACCTACGCTTTCTCCGAAAATGACGGTAACGAGAGCGCAGGCGGCAAAGATATTTATGGCTTATGACGGTATTTAATAAAGAGAAAATTTTAGCACCATTATACTTTTTACGGTATAATGGTGCTTTGCTTTGTAATGTTATGCATTATATTTAGCAATCATCTGCTTACGGTCTGTCTTACCGTTAAAGGTCTTGATGATCTCGTCTATAGCGACGATCTGCTTGGGCATCTTATAAGGCTCAAGCTTTTGCGCGATGGTTTCACGGATAGCCTTTTCGTCAAGCTCGCAGCCTTCCTTTACAACTACGAGGAGCTTAAGTGCATTTGCACTTTGGCCCTTGATAACGGGGATAAGCAGACATTCGTCAACACAGTCGACTCTCATGACTACCTCCTCGACCTCTAAGGGAGCAACCTTGAGACCGCCTAAGTTTATGGTATCGTTGCTTCTGCCGACAAGAATAAGCTCGCCGTTTTCCGCAAAATAGCAGATATCACTCATAACGAGCATTCCGTTCTTGATAGCCTTTGCGGTCTGCTCGGGCTCGTTCCAGTAACCCTGCATTACAGACTTACTGCGGATAGCGCAGAGACCTGTCTTCTCGGGAGAGGAATCCTTGATCTCGTTTCCGTCCTCGTCGAGAATAACTATTTCGCTGTAGGAATTGGGGATACCAACGCTTCCGCTGTACTTTGAACCGCCCGAAACACAGAACTCATCGGTACATACAACTCCCGCCTCGGAGCAGCCGAAGCAGTTATACATATATACGTTGGGTAAGAGCTTACGCATCTTTTCCTTATCTGTCTCGGGATAAGCGGTAGAGCTGGAATAGATAAATCTTAACTGTCCCGCCAACTGCTCCAGATCCTTGGATGCCACCGCTAAGAGAAGGTGGATTGCAGAGGGGGGAAGATAAAGGGAAGTAACGTTATTATCGCGGATGGTCTTAAAGTACTGCTTGAAGTTACGGAAGCCCTCAAGAAGAACGACGGTGCTTCCTACAGCCATTGCGATATGAACCTTACGAAGACCTGCCGCGTGGTTCATGGGGGTGGGGATAAGCCAGACATTATCGGGCTGAATGTTTGTTGTTTCGATACCTGCAAGAGCAATGTTGATCTGGTTTCCGTAGGATACCATTACACCCTTTGACTTGCCTGTAGTACCTGTAGTGAAGAGGATCTCGGAGAGACTGTCATCCTTGGGAGCTATAGGCTCAAAGTCATCGTCAAGTGCCTCGATCTGTGTGATCATGCTGTCAAGAGACCATGCCTCACAAAGATCCTCACGGGCACTCAGAGTTATCATTTTGCTCGCGTTAAGCTCTGATGCGATCTCGGCTACACGCATGCTGGGGGTGTTCTTTTCAACGGGTACAAAGGTAGCACCGAGGAGCTGTATACCGTACCATACGTATACGTAGGAAAGTATGTGGTCAGCCTCAACTACTATTCTGTCACCCTCCTTGATACCCTTATCGCTTAGATAACGGGCTGCCTTGCGGTTCATTTCTGCAAGACGTCCGTAGGTGCAACGCTCCTCACCGACGATTACCGCGGTCTTATCGGGAGCTTCTTTTGCTACATTCTGAATTATAAGTGCTATGGAGTTAAGCATATTTTACCTCCGTTGCCGTTATATTAACGGTAATTTAGTCTTCTTTCTTTTTCTCAGCCTCATAAACTGCAATTTTACTCTTGAGCTTATCATACTTACCGTCCCAGAATTCCTTGGCAGTCTTATTCTTTCTGCTGTCGGGAAGGTCGTAATTCTCATCGATATATGTTGCCAAGGCTTCGGTGAACTTTTCAGCACCGTAGTAATTTACATGGCTTTCGTCATAGTAATCTGTGGTGTAATCAAGGTCTATTGCAAATTCATCGCTGTTGTCCTTGTAGAAGTGTACGTAATCCATATCTTCCTTGTCAAGGATCTGATAAACGGTGTTGACACGTGCCATTTCATTCTCGGTAAGGAACTGGGGAGTATCAACGAAGAGGACCTTCATATCCTTTTCCTTGACATAGCTTATAAGATCGTAGAGAGCTTCCTCGGAAATGGGATCAAGATCCTTTGTAACGTCGGGACGGTATACCACCTTTTCCTGCTCTTCGCTCTTAACTACACGTCTGTCGGACATAAAGTAACCGCCGTAGGGATGAGTTTTGCTTCCGAGGTTGTTTTCTATAGACATGTTTTCCTTCCATCTGCTGTGGTACTTGATAAAGGAAAGAAGGAAGGACGGATCAAATTCGGAATAGTTCTCGGGATCGATCTCATGAAGCATCTTCATGGTCTTGAATGCGACCTTGATACGGCTTGCCGAAAAGAAGGGCAAGGAATCAAGATATCTTCTTGCTCTTATCTCAACTCTTCCGGATTTTATATTGGTCTGAAGGAATGCTCTGATGTCGATCAATACAAGCTTGGTATCCTGCATGCCCTCTATTTCATCTAAAATATCGGTATACAGCCATGCGGGGAAGGCGTCAAAGGAAAGGGGATAGAGAGATATTCCGTATTCCTCATAAGCCTTGGGACCTATCCAGTAGCGGTCAACACCGCTGGTGCCGAGAAAGACTGCATCAACAGTATCCTTTTTAAGATGTCTGTATGTATACATATTCTGGTCGTAGCTTGTAGTATTCTCGCATTCGAACAGGTCGCACATAAGTACAATGAACATAACCGCTACGAGTAAAAAAGCTACGGCTCTTATTATTTGCGTTTTAGTCATAATTCTCTCCTTGTACCTTTAGAAACGTCCGTAGATGAATGCGCTTGAATCAAATTCGGGACCGTAAACACCAAAGATGATAACTATTGCCAAGAGGACAAATATAATACCCCAACGGAAAACGAGATTCTGCTTTGATATCGATTCTCTGATCTTGACACCGCTTTCCTGAAGTATTCCTACAACGAGCAATATTATTATGGAAACGAACAGAACATTGAAGTCGAATTTATCCATTCCGTATGTAAATATACGTTCGTCTATGCCCGAGAGAAACTCCAGGTCGACAGAGGTGAACATGGTCTTTATCATTTTAAAGGCTTCACCTAAGTTGGGGGCTTTTACGATTATACGGGAAATACAGAGTAACGTAAAGGTACGAAGCATCTGGAAAAGACGCCAGCTGAAGGTCTCGGTGTTGATACGAAGCCATTTTGCAAGCTTTGCATAGAAGGGGGTAAGGGCAACGGTGGAGGAGATAAGTAACGCATTGTAAAGACCGTTTACAACGTATTGCCACGTTACACCGTGCCATATTCCTATGAGGAAGAATACCACCATAGGTGCTGCGACCGAGGGAACCATCTTTGCTGCGTGGTTACCAAAGGTCTTACGGAAACGCTTGCTTAATGCGGTGACCGGTTTGCAGAGCATGATTGGGAAGAATACGAATTCTCTCATCCATGCACCAAGCGACATATGCCATCTGCGCCAGAAGTCCGCCATCGAGGTGGCAAAGAAGGGACGCTCGAAGTTTACGGGAAGATCAATTCCCAGCATCTGAGCCGCACCACGGGTTATGTCAGTACCGCCCGAGAAGTCACCGTATATCTGGAAGGAATACATAAGGACTCCGAAGAATATCTGAGAGCCGTTTGTATAATCAAAGCCCTCTGCGAAGATAGTTCTTGTAACGGGAGCAATACGGTCTGCTATAACGAGCTTCTTGAAGAAACCCCAGAGAATAAGCTGTGCGCCGTATTTTATGTTGTTATAATCAAGCTTGTGGGGCTGCTGAAGCTGAACACCCACGTCGTTGAAACGGAAAAGGGGGCCCTGTGTGATGGAGGGGAAGAAGGACACAAAGAGAGCAAATTTGCCTAAATGTCTCTCCGCCTCGTGCTTTCCGCGTCCAAGGTCTATAAGGTATCCGATACAGTTGAAGGTGTAGTAGGAAAGGCCCAGGGGAACGATGATGTTGATAAAGGGCATTGATGCATCCCATTTAAAGAAGGAGAACGCATCGTTAAGTCCGCCGATAACAAGGTTAAGGCATTTAATAGCCGCTAAAACAAGAAGGTTCACAAGAACGGTTATTATCTGAACCTTCTGAACCTTTTTTGCAACCTCTTTTTTCAGCTCGCGCTTTTCTTCCTTCGTTATCTGATCACCTAAAGCGTCTATCTTCAGATTCTGCTTGTTACGCAGACGCTGCATATATCGTCCTGCGGTATATGTAAACAACGTAGTGAACAGAATATAGACAACGTGATCAAGTCCGCTTGAGAGGTAGAAGCCGTAGCTTGCCGCCAAAAGGACTGCCCATTGAAATTTTTTTGGAACTATGTAGTAGACTATAACTACAAGTCCCAAAAAAACCAAAAAGTTTAATGAATTTAATGTCATGATTAATTTACTTATGTGTTTTTACGGTAAATGAAAGTCAGGACAGAATATTATTCCTCGTCCAAAAGCTTTTCAACAAGTGCGAGCATAGCCTCAGCGCTGTTGAAGTTTTCAGGCTCGAGCATATCAACTGTAATGGTAACGTCGTATTCCTCACAGAGCTCAGCAACGATAGAAACAATATCAAAGCTGTCAAGAATGCCGTCGTCGATAAGCTTGGTCTCGTTTTCAAAATCGATGTCGTCTCTGATAGATTTAAGAATGCTTAATAATTTTTCCATTGTTGTATCTCCTTAATAACTGAAAATAGATTTTGGTGAAAAAACACCTGTAACTAATCTCTAAATATAGCACATAACATAAAAAATGTCAATTAACAAACAATGAAGAAGCCGTAAAAGTAAATAAGACATCTTTATGAAAAGATGTCTTATCATTTTTATTATATTTACAAATTTACATTTCACCCTGGTGCTTGGCACTCTTTTTCTTGTTTGAAGTAAGAGCAACCTCGCCCTTAAGGTACATGGAGATGATACCGAGAGCAACCATAACCGTGGAGATATAGATTATAACGGGGATGATTTTACCGGAAATGAAGAGACAGATAGCGGTTGCTGTCTCGCCGCCTATGATAAAAGCTGCAATATATCCGAAGAAGGTCAAGCCTCCTGCGAAGAGTGCAATTGCGATACCGTATCCGAAAATGACTCTCAACACATCGCTGATCTTTCCGAGAATTTCTTTGATCTTCATTGCTATACCTCCTTACATACCCAATACGGGGAGCCATCCCATAAGGATAACTACCTGTAATATAAATTGAGCGGCAACCCACCACCAGTCATTCTTGACTGTTTTTGAGAAGTCTGATTCCGCGATAGACATACCTGCATAGAGACCTAAAGCAAGGGGAGGAGTGATACCGCACATTACACCGCAGATGCAGGGGAGCATTGCGGCAGCGAGCAGGGGATCAACGCCCACACCCGCGAGCAGGGAGATAAACATTGAGCCGAAGATAACTACCTGAGAGGAGCCGGGAACCACCATACCCATAAAGCAGGTGATGATACAGATAATAATAACCGTTCCGAGCTTGCCGAAGCTCATACCGGAGATGAGCGCCCCCAGTTCTCCCGCAACGTTAAGATCTGCGAAGAGTGCGCCTATCATGTATCCAAAGAGACATACTGCGATGGTAGGAGCAATGGTCTTTACGCTGCCGGAGAAGGTCTTTGCTATATTCTTGAATTTAACAACGCTTCTGTCCTTGGCGATAAGGCAGGCGTAAAGTGTGGAGATACCTCCGACAAAGAGAAGGATCGTGCTTGAAAGCGATTTTGCTCCCTCAGCGCCCAGTCTCTGTGTAAAGAAGCTGTCTTTGAATATTGCGTCAAGTATGAAGGGAAGGATTATGATAACGGGAAGGAAGAGTGCCTTCCAGCCTGTTTTAAGGGTCTGCTTAAAGCTCGGAAGCTCATCTTTGCTCATAGGCTTGACCTTGTAGTATTTACAGAAGGCATACACCATAATTATTCTTTGGAGAACAAACCAGAGAGCCAGTCCCCACAGTACTATCCAAAACTTACCTGTGGAAATATCGCTGTCCGGATAAAGAGCATAGAATGCACCCATAGCCGCAACGATGTTGGAGGATGGGGGGATCATGTTTCCGAGATAGCTTGCATTACTCTCGATATTGGCGGCAAGCTCGGGAGGAAAACCGGAACGCTTCATTGCGGGAATAGTGATAGATCCTGTCGCCATAACGTTGCCGGGGCCGGAGCCTGAGAGCGCACCCATAAAGGCGCTGGCGATAACTGCGGCATACCCCGCACCACCCGTGATTCTTCCTATAAGAGATAGTATAAGAGCGATACTGCTGTCAACTATCTTTGTTTTGGTCAGAATGATAGACATTGCAACAAATGCCACCATTGAATATAACAAAGAGGTAGAAAAAGCACTGTCAATATAGCTCCATGCACTTTCCCACTTGCCTGTGATAGCGAGCAATGCGATAAAGCTGATAAATACGCCTTCGTATACGGGACGCTTCAATGCCAAGAACCATACGCAGATGACAGCCAGCATTATTCCTAAAAGGACTAACGAATTTGTCATATATATACTCCCTTCTATTCCGATTTAGTTATAAATTTTATTACTTATTGGTTATGATTATACTGATTTTTTCAATTTTGTCAAGTCTTTTTTAGTGTATATTTGTTATCGAAGTGTTGCAATTTCGAAACAAAAGTGATAATATGATAGATAAAGTGTATTGTCAGAGGTGAATTTATGAACTCTCGTCAGCTGTATTATGCCGTTCAGTTAGCAAGGACAGGAAGCTTTTCCAAGCTTGCAGAGCAGCTTAACGTTTCACAGCCCGCCTTAAGTAAACAGATATTGGCTCTTGAGGGTGAGCTTGGAATCAAGCTTTTCAAGCGTACAAGCAATAGCGTTACTCCCACTCCCGCAGGAGCGCATTTTATAAGAGAGGCTGATCAGATCTTATACAGAGAGGATCAGCTTGTAAAATCGATGATGCAGTTTAAGTCGGGGGATAAGGGAGAGCTTATCATCGGAGCTACTCCGTTCAGAAGCAGTTATCTTGTACCGGGTCTCATTAAGTCCTTGAACGAGAGATTTCCCGGACTTACGGTAAAGCTTATAGAGGAGGGCAGCGAGTTTCTTCGGCATGATGCTGCAGAGGGCAAGTTTGATATCGCTATCATAAATCTTCCCGTGGATGACAGTATTCTCGAGGTTATACCTCTTGAGCCGGACCGTCTGGTGTTGGCGGTGCCGGAGAAGTTGTGTGATGAATATTCTCTTAACGGTGAGTCGGTCAGCTTTTCGGAGTGCGAGGGGCTTCCCTTCGTTGTGGTAAGCGAGGCGCAGGAGATGAGAGTGCTTTTTGAGAAGCTGTGTGTATCCTTAAATGTTCATCCGAGGATCGTGGCAGAGGTAACGGGTCTTGTAACCGCTCTTGAGATCGCATGCTCGGGTGTCGGTGCCGCACTTTTGCCAAAGCAGCTTGTAGATAAAAGAAGAAGCCCGTCTCTCAGAGTTTTCGAGCTTAATGATAAAACGACTCTTCGACAGCCTGCCGTTGTACGTAAAAAGGGACAGTTTGAGTCCGCGTATGCCGCGTATGCCGTAAGACTTCTGAGGGGCGAGGAATAAAATAATAGCTATACAAAAAAGTGACTGCAAAAATACAGTCACTTTTTATTATATATGAAAAAATCAGTTTTCCTTCTTTGCGGGCTTTACAAGGAATAGACAGAGAAGCATTGCTACAACATAGAGCCCGAGGGCAACATAGAGTACTGTCTGATAGCCGACGGGATTAACTAAGTTTCCGTCAACCTTGATCTCCTTACCGAAGTGGGATACGATCCAGGAAGCGAGCTGGTTGCCGGTAAGACCTGCGAATGCCCATGCGGAGAGGGTGATACCGTGGATCGCACTGATATTGGACATACCGTAGTGGTCGGAGAGAAGTGTGGGAACGTTGGAGAAGCCTCCGCCGTAGCCTGCATTTACTATCATGATGAGAGCTAATACAAGGATAGTAAGAGCTGTGTTACCGGCACCCTTTGCAATACCGCCTGTTACAACAACGATTGCTGTTAATGTAATAGAGAGCGCGAAGATAAGCTTGTAAACGCTGTTACGGTCTTTCATCTTATCACCAAGGGTGGAGAATCCGAGACGACCGCCTGCATTGAAGATAGCAGATACTGTAGAAACGATACCTACAACGCCCGCAAGACCGATACACTTAATGATATACTTTTCCTGAGAGATAAGCATAAGACCGCAGGTAATATTTATGTAGAACATCAGCCAGATGCCGATATAGTTGGACATGGGGCGCATCTTGATAACAGAGAGACTGCTCTTCTTCTCTTCTGCATTCTGAGGCTCGTGCCAGTCAGAGGGCTTCTTAAGAAGAAGATGTCCAACGAACATCATTACAAAATAAACAGCCGCAAGGATAAGGAACATCTTATAGATGCCGCCCTTACCGAGCCCCTCGAGCATAGCCTGCATGATAGGGCTGGCAATAGCCTTGGCCGCGCCGAAGCCTGCAACCGCAAGACCTGTAGCGAGACCTTTGTTGTCCTTGAACCAGAGCATAAGAGTTTTAACGGGAGACAGATAACCTGTACCGAGACCGATACCCATGATAAGACCGTAGCAGAGGTATATACCGATAAGTGCGATAACGCTTCCCTTATTCTGACCGCCGTACCAGATGAATGCACCTGTACCTGCCATACCAACTGCAAAACAGATGGATGCGATAAGAGAGGACTTGTGAATATCCTTTTCAACGATATTTCCGAGGAATGCCGCAGACATACCGAGGAAGAAAATCGCGAAGCTGAAGGCCCATTCAGTAGCGCCCTTGGAGAAGCCGATGTAGTCGGCAATATCCTGGCTGAAGATTGACCAACAGTATACAGTACCTATACTGCAGTGAAGTAAAAGTGCGGGGATCGCTGCGCGGATCCATTTGTTGGTTCTCCAGCCTCCGCTTTTTTTAGTTGTGTTTTCCATGTTTTTCACTCTTTCTAAAAATATTATGCATTTTATCTTACTATATTACTATAAATAGAAGAAAAATCAAGTGTAATCGCTTATTTTTTGCAAAAAAACAGATATTTCTTCACAAATTGTAAAAAACACATGGGACAGCTTTTATGTTAAGTCCCCCTAAATCAGAGGTCGGTTCCCTGATTGATTGTTATCATTCCTTTCTTTTAATTTAATTGACATTCAAGGGTGTGTATGGTATAATTTTCTTGTAATTCTTGATTGGGAGGAATAGAGATGAAGAGCTTCAATAAATGTATGTCCTTTATACTTGCATTGGTTATGCTTATTTCTGCATTATCGGTGAATGTGTTTGCAGGTGAAGATGTTACCAATGTTGAGAAAGCAACCGAGGTCGCACAGAGAGAAGATGACGATATCACCGAAACCGAGATAGCCGAAGAACCCTCCACCGTTACAGAAAAGGGTATGCAGTTCAGGATCGAAAATCTTGAAGATGTTAAATCTATTCGTTATGCCTACGGTGAATATGAGACCGAAAGGGAAATAAAATACGGTGAGGATGCAGTATCTCACAGCGGTAAAACTCTTCGTAAAAGAGGAGATTCCTGTACTTTGCAATTCACTAAGCCCGGACTTGTATCTATAGTAGTAACCTATAATGACGGAACACGTGATTTCTACAAGTACGAGGTTATCAAGAGTGAACCCACCGTTACCCGTGACGGCGGTAATGATATAATCTTTGGTAATCTCACCGATCTTAAGGTTCTGCGCTATGCTAAGGGAGAATACGAAAGCTCCTACGATATCAAGAGAGCCAAAAACTCCGTTGCCGTAAGCGGAAAGACCCTTGATTCCGATACCTATACCGCCACTCTTGACCGAGAAACCTATACCTTCTGTGTACAGTACAACGATGAAAGCTATAACTACTACGTAACAGGTGTTTGCGGTGATAATCTCACATGGGTTTATGATATGCAGAGTGCTACTCTTACCATAAGCGGTGAGGGGGAGATGGAGAATTATTATAGAAACAGCCCTTGGGATGAATATCTTTCTGAAATTAAAAGTGTCATATTTAAGTCGGGTGTAACAACTGTAGGTAGTTTTGCATTTATGGGCGGGAATTCAATAACGGATGTTTATTTCCCAAACACATTGGTATTAATAAATTATGATTGTTTTCGAGAATGTGTATCTTTGGATTCTATAATAATACCAAATAGTGTTACAGAAATTGAAGCAAATGCATTTGAAAAATGTACAAATCTGAAATCCGTGGCAATCGGAGATGGAGTCTCCATTATATGGGAAAGTGCATTTCGATATTGCACTTCTTTAACAGATGTTAAATTTGGTAAAAATGTTAAAGTAATAGCAGACCAAGCATTTTATGGATGTATATCACTATATGATATAGATTTTCCAAGATCGGATATTGATATATGGGAATGGGCGTTTCATAATACCGGAGCCTTCTCCGTTTACGATAACTGGGAAGATAATCTGTTATATATAGATGGATATTTAATGGCTTCAGATCATCCATACCTTGATAATGTATATTCTATTGTTATTAGGGAGGGTACAACAACAATTGCTGCGTTTGCGTTAGATTTATGTGATGTTTCATATGTTTATATACCTAAAAGTGTTACTTTTATAGGTGGATTGACGAACGATCGTGATACTGTTTTTATGGTTTATGATGGTTCTTATGCACATGAATATGTGATTGCTGCTAATCGAAATTATGGGATTATAGATGAGTAGCAACGTCGATATTTTTGTGCTATATGATATTTATATTTAAGAGTATACTAAAAGTTTAATCAACAAAAAGCATTCAAGACAGAGGAATTATCCCTCTGTCTTGTTGTTATATAATTCCATATTGTTTGAAGTTATGTTTTTTCCAAAGCAGTTATTCGATTCGAAAGTTGCTGAAGATCTTTCCCCAGTTCTTTTATGTAATGTGATTTAATATATGTTCGATCTTTTATATATCCATCTTTACACCTGAAGTTTTTTTCGTTAATCTCAATTGAAGAATCATAGCTTATTCCTGTTGAATTACAACAAAAGCGCATATATTTTGTGCCTGGAACTCTAATTGTAATTTCAGTTGTGTTTACATTTGCGTCATAATTGAAGTCGAAATGTTTGTTATTCATAAAATATATACCGTTTGTTCCTTTGGTATACTCTTTATTATTATCATAAAGACGAATTCGATATGTTTTCAACTCATCTTCTGTGACATTAAAGTCAAAAGAGATTCCTTTGAGTTTTATAACCGAATTGTTCTCGCACGGAATAAAACCTGATGCAGTTCTATCACTATCCGGTACAAGCATATCCGACGTTCCAACTCTAAAATTCGGGAAAATAATACCCATTACAGAATCTCTTTCATAATTAAAATAATCCGCATTAGGTTCACCTAAAACTGTCATATTATCAAAGTTTCCGAGAGTATTGGTATGAATATAATCTCTTACATTGGTACTATCCATTCCGGAGCACAACGAACTATTGATCATCAATCCGGGGCAATTATTTATTAATACCATATGTTGAAATTCTGCGGAAGGATCAGGTTCAATGCTACCCAAATCAATGTATTCAATTCTTGAATTTCTGAGATCGATATTTGTGCAGTTTTCAAGAAGAATACCGTGCTCGGCAAATCGGTATATTTCCTCCGCTGTAACAGAATCATAAGAGAAGCGGGGCGTGATTATGGCAGAAACGCGAGCATCGCTGTAATTGCACATAAATACTCCTGTACGGCATCCGTCAACAACCGCCTTTATATGCGTATTATGATTCCTGTTTCCGGGAATCTCGGGTGTTGTGTTAATACACTTAATGCCGTATTCAAAAGCACCGGAGATGTTGACACCCGAAAAATCAAGATGGCATAATTCCTTTGAACCGTAAGTGTTCTCTTCGTCACTTCTTTCAATCAGTAGAGCTGTACCGTTACTTTCCTTATTTAAGGATAAAGGGAAGCCAACCAAATCCGAGTGAACGGGATTGTTATTGTTCTGTTCAACGAGTTTGATAATGTTAATATCCTTAAGGTATCGGAAACCGTCATCTGCTGTGCAGATAACAGTGCCTTCAAAAATATATGGTACATGAATGGCTGCATGGTTGCCAACAAAGCTGCTTTCCTTTTCAAGGGTAATGCATTTGAACATCGGGGGATCAATAGTTACGGTTGTTTTATTACCTGTTTCTTCATCAACTATAATTCTTTTGTTTGACGGAACAAAACTCAGCACCGCATCCTGAGCAAGCTCAAGCTCGCAGTTTTCGGATATAACCAATTCACCGGTAATTCTATATATACCGCCGGGAACGTATACACGATTATTGTTTTCAAGAGCTTCGGTGAATGCCGATGTATCATCGGCATTACAGTCACCTATAGCTCCGTATAGCTTAACACTAACTCCTAAGTTCTTAAGGTTAAGTATCGTTCTGTATCAATAATAAAAAATGCTGCCCAAGTCGAAAATTTTCTGACTTGTGACAGCACCTTTATAAATAATGATCAACTCAATTATAACTTAAACAGAATTAACCTTTAAAATCAAATGTGTAGTAGTTATAGCTCTCATCGTTATACTGAACGCAGAAGGTATATGTGCCGGGTTCAAGGGTTACGGTATACGCATCGGAATCAAGAGTTTTTCCGCTTATTGCAACAGCACCTTCGGCTCTCTTGATATCGTAGGAGCTTTCATATTCACCCTTGGCATAGCGCAGAACCTTAAGATCGGTGAGATTGCCGAAGGTTATCTCGTTCCCCTCTCTTGTAACTGTGGGCTCGCTTTTGATAACATCATATTTATAGAAGTCACGGCTTCCGTCATTATATGTGATAACTATAGAAACAAGTCCGGGCTTAGGGAATTGCAGGGTACAGGAGTTACCCTTATTGCGAAGAGTTTTACCGCTGTGAGAAACTGCATCCTCACCGTACTTGATACCCCTTTCGTTATTATATTCACCGTAGGCATAACGGATGGATTTTACAGCTTCAAGATTATCGATTATGAACTGCATACCCTTTTCTTTAACTGATACATCCAAGAGCCTATAGGGGATTCCGTTTTCAACAGCATATTGATGAGCATAAGAGTTTTCATAGCATTTAATTGTTAACTTGGGGCATTCTTCAAATGCATCTTCTCTGATCAAACTAACAGAAGAAGGAATATATATACTTTCCAGATTATCGCAACCACAAAAAGCCCAGTATTCTATAGTTGTAACACCATCGGGAATCACCATGCTTTCTAATTCGTTACAACCCCAAAAGGCATCTGTTTCTATTCTGGTAATGTTTTTTGAAAGGGTAACCGTTTTTAAATACGGACAGAATCGAAATGCACCTTCTCCTATGCTCGTAACACTGTCGGGGATAACCATATTCTTAACTGTACAGTATTCAAAGGCTATGTCACCGATAGACACAACTCCATTGGGAATAGTTATATTCGTGATATAAACATTATCAGAAAAAGCTCCACCGCAAATATGTTTAATATCTTGATTTACGGTAATACTTCCGCAAAAATCCTCTACGCCAAGTAAGCGGTCACCTAAGCAAATCTGATGGTTTTTTACAGGTAAAGAATTAAAAAAAGGTGTGTCATAGAAAGCCATAAAGCCTATATCAGTCAATGTATCCGGGATTTCAACCTCGGATAAGTTAGTAAAATAGGAAAAGGCGCCCTCCCATATTTTGTTAATATCTGAACCAACTATAACTTTTTTTATGCTGTTTTGATACTTGTTCCATTCACCAAATCTGGATATAGAACCATTGCCCGAAAAATAAATAGTTCCGGTTTCTGTATCCAGTTTCCAATTTACTTTATAGTCACCTACACCTTCTATAATCTCGGCATTTATCGGAAGTGCTGTTGACAAAGATGAAAGTAAAAATACTATTATAAGCGCCGATGATAAGATTTTCTTGCAGATTCTCATATATCGACCTCCTGTATGATTTTAATCGGTAATATAATTATATCATACTTTTTTAAAATGTCAACGATAGTACGTTTAACTTGCAATTTGTGCTAAAAGAAAACAAGACAGAACATTTTTTCCTGTCTTGTTTTACTTTTATGAAAGTATACTAAGATGTAGCCTTAATATTTTGAACCCTTTCTTTCAAGCCTTTAATCTGTTGCGCATCGATACGAATTCCGTTTTTTAATTCGCCAAACTTAAAAGCTGTTTTGTTATTATTTACTTCTATTGACGAATTGTATGTAAGTTCTGCTGAATCGCAACAAATTCTGAAATATTGAATATTATTTAATTTACCATTTATGTCAGTAACCTTATCCTCACTTAAACCATGCCTTCCGCAGGATTCATTTATATTAAAGTTCGAATTTGCTTTATCAAAGACGATATATGATTTGTCGCCTACGGCATCGGCATTTATGGTAAAAAGCCATTTAATTGTATCATTTTCTTCAGTGTCATAGCCGTAGAATACTATTTTATGATAGTCGAGGTTTTTTCCGGTAAATAAGTCAATATTATTGAGCTTGACTGTGTCACCTTTTTTACAACTAATATAGTCTGTAGCAGTTATGCCAGTGACTTTGGTCATAGCACCTTGGGATTTAATTCTATAATCCTTATAAAGATTAGATGTACCATAGTCGCCAAGTTCAAAAAACCTCGAACTCGGTTCGCCCCAAACACTCATGTTATCAAAGTTTTCCGGAGTGGTAGTATGAATATAATCTCTAATATTTAACCCCTCTGTTACGGAGCATAGCGAACTATCTATCATCAATCCACGGCAATCACCAACTAAATTAATGTGTTTGAATTCATCGGAAACAGCAAGATCACCGCTTTCCGGATCCTTATCTATGATTCTTGAATTCTTCAGATCGATATATCTGCAATTTACAAGATGTATACCGTACTCGGCATAGTTCAAGCTTTCCTCTTCTTCAAGATTAAGCCTATATGCTTGACATGTTTGAATAACTGCAGATATACGAGCATTGTTGTAATGATCCATATACAAGCCTGTACGACAGCTCTCAATAAGGGCATCAATGCAGGTTTCGTATTTCCAGGGCTTTTTGCCGGATAGTTCATGATTTGTATTGACGCACTTGATACCGTAATCAAAGGCACCTGCGATACGAATACCCGAAGCTTCAACTCCCCATAAGATGCTTGGGGTAGAATTTTCATCTACGCCTAAACCTTCTATCAGAAGTGCTGTACCGTTGGTTTCGTTGTCCAAGGATGCAGGTGAATACTCATGCTCTCCGCTTTCGATAAGCTTAACTATATTGATATCCTTAAGATAACGAGGGACTCTGCAACTTGTATCGTCCTCGGGATTGGCAGCTATACGGATAACACTACCCTCAAAGGTATAGGGCACACGGATAGTTGCATGATTACCGACCAGTTGGCTTGAAGAACTCAATGTAATACACTTGAATGCTTCGGGGATAACCTCATTGGTTGCAGACCTGAAATTAAGTACCGCATCCTGTGCAAGCTCAAGCTCACAGTTATCACGGACTATCAATTCACCTGTAATCTTATATGTACCTTCGGGGACATATACACGATTATTGTTTTCAAGAGCTTCGGTAAATGCCGATGTATCATCGGCATTACCGTCACCTACAGCTCCGTATAGCTTAACGTTAACTCCTAAGTTCTTAAGGTTAAGCTTATCTTCCTGTGTTAAATGAATATTATTTTCAATGTGTTCAGTCATTTTAATTACCTCCTTTTATTATTTTATTCGTTAAGTATTGCTCTA
Source organism: Oscillospiraceae bacterium (assembly GCA_015063855.1). Classification (GTDB taxonomy): domain Bacteria; phylum Bacillota; class Clostridia; order Oscillospirales; family CAG-272; genus RGIG7300. Next base: position 15,462 of record SVTI01000017.1, on the reverse strand, counting down.
ACTATTTCTTCCAAGTCTTCGATGTATTCAGCCTTAATATAAACACCATCCTTCAAATATGTAGTGTTGACGAATTCATCGCCTTCACTTTCTTTTTCAAAGCTGAAGAATTTTGAAACCGGTTCCTGAAGAATGGTCATGTTATCGAAATTATTGAAATCATCGTCATTATCGGACTTGATCAAATCTCTTAAATCATAGCTTTCTTCAGAATAATATATGGAGTCATCAAGAATCAATCCTTTGCAGTTACCCACTAATCTTAGATGCTGATTATCATTGCCGAACGCCCACTTTGTGTTAGTATCATTCCAGTCCCAAACTCGTGAGCCGCTTAAATCGACGTTTGTGCAGCTATCAAGATATATACCGTATTCGGCATACTTGAGTGCACCTGCAATCTCAGCAGCTCTTGGCTGAATTACTGCAGAAATTCGTGCATTACTGCAATGATCGAGATATACACCTACCTTACAACAGTCTATAAAAGCATTTATTCTCATGTCATAAGTCCAAGACCACTTTTCTTTAGTTCCTGTGGGATCAGGATTTCCTGTATCGTCAACTTTGATGCAGTTATTTTTTCCGTAAATACCGTATTTGAAAGCACCTCCTATACGAAGACCTGAGTAATCAAGTCCCCATATGTAGGTTGAACCTGTATTTAAGGTATTACGGTGACCTTCTATAAACACAGCAGTACCGTTAGTTTCTCCGTTAAGAGAAGAATGACGGCCGACCAATCCGGTGGATACGTTACCGGCTGAATTCTGTTCAATAGGTTTAACGATATTAATATCCTTAAGGTATCTTGCAGGCTTCCACTGAGGATCCCATCTATCAAAGGGAGTAACTGAATTAATCGAATTACTGTTCGGATGAGATCTTGTTGAAGCATAAATAACACTACCCTTAAAGTTATAGGGTACACGTATAGTTGCGTGATTACCTATAAGGCTGCTCAGCATATTTAACGTGATACAACGGAAATCCGAAGGATCGTCTTCCAACTCCTCAAAAATTGCCGGTTCATCTCTGTTAACCGTAATTTCACCGGTCTGAGCATCTATGGTTTTCTTATAATAAACAGGTTGAAAATCGAGTACCGCATCCTGTGCAAGCTCAAGCTCACAGTTGTCACCGATCTCCAATTCACCGGTAATTCTATACGTGCCACCGGGGACGTACACGCGGCGGTGATTTGTAAGTGCGGTTCTGAATGCTTCAGTGTAATCCTTTTCCTCAATTCCTTCATTATCAACATAGTAATTAAGAATGTTTACTCCGAGGTTGCCGATGTTGGTCTTTTCGGTCTGAGTTAAATTAAGGCTGTAGCTACCTATATCTATTATTTGAAGATTTGCAGCAACATAAGGGATGGTTAAAATAGATGCTGTAAAGTAACCATCATTATTACCCCATTTCTCCATATCAACAAAAATATCCTGTACAGATGCAAACAGTATTCCATTAAGATAAAAATTGTACTTATCGGATGAATGTTCAACGTATATTTTTGTATTTACAGCGTTATCTCCTCCAAAGTCGAATATATTCACGTTTTGAGGCAAATTTCCGGCTTTGTGTTTTACAAGATTTTCGGTGCAATCACCTTCAAGACTCACCGTTTTATATGAGAGTACGTAGCGGCTTAACTGTGTAGTATAATAACCACCATCGTGTTCATATACGTTACTGGGGAAAAATGTTACAGAAAATCCGTTCATATCGGTTGAATTAAGTACACTGTCAAATAATCCATAACTGTTTTCAGGGTTGGCTTCATTGTATGCAACATCATAGTCACTCGCAATGCAGTTTTCGGGAATAGAATTTTGTCCTAAACTCTTGTTAGTCCAAGTAAAGTTAATACAACCGTTATATCCGCCGTTATTTAAAAAGGGGACCTCCGCTTTAAAGGTACAATCAAAACTTTCATCTAAGTTGATATCCCCGGTGGTGTTTCCATTATCATCATATAAATTACCGGAATATTCAATTGATACACAAGGTACCCAGGCCGACATATCTCCACTTGTAACGTTTATATATTTTCCGGTTTCTTCAGGATCAACGACAACGTCGATTGGTGCATTATCGAGACGTCTGTGATTGTTAGGATCGTTGTTATCACTATCATTAAAAACATAATTATAATAATTTGCACGAACCTTATAGTTTTTGTTTGGAGAATTAATCACATTGGTTTCGGTTGTTGTTTCGGAACCATATGTATCCTGTGTTTCTAACTCATTAGAGGTAGTTTCGATTGTTTCATTTTCAAAATTGTTGTTTTCATTTGTAGTATTCATAATTTTAATTTCCTTTCTTTTTTTGAATTTTTTCAGTTTAAATGTTTTTGTTTAGTTATTAAGTTTCGGAGAGTCCCTTGATTCTGTGCATGAGGTGTTGTATTTTTGTTTTGAATTAGTTTTTGATCATGCACAAAGGTCAGGGGAGTCTCTGCTTGTGCCTTAGCCATATTGCGCGCCGATATGGGGAAGGGGGGTGTACCGTAAGTAAGCACTTACCGTATTAAATGCGGGACGTAAATTTGATTCTTATATGGTTATAATTTTTCCGAATCGGGAAATTAAGTAAGCTGTTATATAAAACAGCCATACCCGATATCGGGTGCGGCACCTGCCGCTTTTACGTCCGGCAAAATTCATTTCGGTTAGTGTAAGTTGTTTGCACTGCAGAAACGGGCGAAATTCGCTGCGGGTCGGCATTCAATGCTTACGTTTGTGTACGGTCGACTCCGAAGAGTCGATTATCGGCATCTCGGATGCCGAGCTGTTATTTTGATTTATTTTGAAGTTCTTTTCCGGATAAGAAACCACCAAGTTAACGATATTGTACCCGAAACGATATACGGGGCGGGAAATATTCGAATCGGTGCAGTACCGTGAACCTGTGACTATATTATAGTCGAACCGTCTGCACTTGTCAATATCAAAACTGCAAAATACTGTACTTTCGTCGAAACGAACAAATGTTCTTGTGCGTATATAGGTAGGATCGCGAACACAGTTGTGCACTTTGTACAACAAGAATATGTACACGGTTGGTCGTTGCTTTTTGAGATCGAAGAAATTTGTGCAGTATCGCGGGTGTATATACTCACTTGGTCGTTTCTTTTTAAAACGAGATATGTTGTCAGAATTTTAAGTACTTGTTTGAGAGAGTCGGGATATTTTAGGCATATTAAAAGGACTGTCAATGACACCCCTTTTTCTACTTTCAGCACAGTAAGTATTTTGCGCAAAAACTAAACATATTCCTATAAATTAAAAAGCTCCACGATTTCGTTACTCTCTACAATACAAACAACTCACGCAAAATAGAGTTATTCCATATATATAAAAAAGCGGGTGCCGACCCGCAGCGATAATCGGGCATGAACTACGTCAAAACCTCTAACTTAAATGCCCGAAAGGTCGCAATTTCCTATATATTTAAAAAAGACATTATCATTTTCAGGATAATGTTCTTGAGTAATGCTAGTGTTATAAAAATCGATATAAAATTCAGTTAAAAAGTAAAATCACTTATTGCATTTTATATAAAGGTGGTGTATAATGTGATTTAACATATATCTATTAACGGAGATAATGCTATGAAGATAGTAATAGTAGGCTGTGGCAAGATAGGAACCGCTATGCTCGCGAACCTCGTAAGCGAGGGACATGAGATCGTGGCTATCGATAATGAGCCTGCAATAATTTCGGAAATAACAAATATATATGATATTATCGGTGTATGCGGCAGCGGTACTGACAGCGATGTTCTTACTGAGGCGGGAGTAGGCGATGCCGAGCTCTTCGTTTCGGTTACTGATTCGGATGAGCTTAATATGCTCTCATGCTTTCTTGCGAAAAAAATGGGGGCAAAGCATACCATCGCCCGTATAAGAAACCCCGAATATAACGATAAGAGTCTTTCCTTCATGAGACAGCATCTTGAGCTTGCTTCATCCATAAATCCCGAAAAGCTCGCTGCTCATGAGCTATTTAATCTTCTCAAGCTTCCCGGCGCCATGAATATTGAGCGCTTCTCAAGAGGTAACTATGAGATGATAGAGCTTAAGCTTAAAGCCGATTCGCCCATGCTGGGTACTACCCTTTGGGAGCTGAGAAAAAAGTTCAAGCAGAAATTCCTTGTATGCGTGGTAAGAAGAGGCGAGGATGTATATATACCCGACGGTCATTTTGTGCTTGAAGCGGGAGACAAGATAGGCGTTACCGCGACTGTTCAGGAGGGAGAGAAGCTCTTCCGTGCTCTGGGCCTTATGAAAAAGCAGTCAAAGAACGTAATGATAATAGGTGCTACAAGAACTTCCTTCTATCTGACACAGAGACTTGTCTCGATGGGTGCTAACGTTACCGTAATAGACAGAGAATTGAAGCGCTGTGAGGAATTCTCCGAGCTTCTTACAGGTGCTAATGTGATCCAGGGTGATATCGCATCCCGTGAGGTTCTTCTTGAGGAAGGTCTTCGCTCTATGGATGCCTTCGTTGCACTTACAGGCAAGGATGAGGAGAATATACTTCTCTCTATCTATGCCCAATCTCAGAAGGTTCCTCAGGTTATAACCAAGATAAATCAGAACGAGTTGGCTCAGCTGGCTGAGACTCTCGGTCTTGATACCATCATATCGCCCTGCAAGATAATCTCCGATCAGATCTCAGGTTATGCAAGAGCTCTTCATAACTCTATCGGAAGCGAAATGGAGACATTGTATACGATCATGGACGATAAGGCAGAAGCTCTTGAATTCATAGTTCATGAGGATTTCGGTCATCTTGATATACCCTTGAAGCAGCTTTCAATAAAACCGGGTATACTTATCGCAGGTATAATCCGAGGCAGAAAGACTATAGTTCCTACCGGTGACGATGTTATTCTTGACGGTGACCACGTTATAATTATTGCTACGGGTAAAAGAATAAATACTTTACAGGAAATTTTTAAATAAGAGGCATTTATGAACCGTTCACTTATATTATATTTTACGGGTAAATTGATGCATATAGAAGCCTTGCTTTTACTGCCGCCTCTTATTGTATCAGCTATTTACCGGGAAAACTGTTTCTTTTCGATACTTACTACTATAGGTATAGCCTTCTTTTTAGGCCACTTTATAATGTGGGCCGCTAAGCCAAAGGACAAGACGATATACGCAAGAGAGGGCTTTATAATGGTAGCCTTGAGCTGGCTTACCTTCTCGGCAATGGGCGCATTACCCTTTGTAATAAGCGGTGAGATACCCAATTATATCGATGCTTTCTTTGAGACGGTCAGCGGATTTACAACAACGGGAGCATCCATACTTACCGATATTGAGGCAATGAGCCACGGGCTTCTCTTCTGGAGAAGCTTTACCCACTGGGTAGGCGGTATGGGAATCCTTGTTTTTATAGTTGCGCTTCTCCCGGGCATCTCGGATCGTTCAATTCATATTCTTAAGGCGGAAATGCCGGGACCTATTATGGGTAAGCTGGTTCCGAGATTAAAGGATACTGCAAAAATACTGTATCTTATATATTTAGGTTTGACAGTTATAGAGATAGTTCTTCTCCTGCTCGGTGATATGAACCTATTTGAGAGTATAGTTCATACCTTCGGAACGGCCGGAACGGGAGGTTTTGGTATCAAGGCAGACAGCATTGCATCCTATTCACCCTATTCACAATGGGTGATTACGGTATTTATGCTTATATTCGGTCTTAATTTTAACGTTTATTATTTTATTCTATGTAAAAGATTCCGTGAAGCGGGCAAGATAACAGAGGCATGGGTATTTCTCGGCATAGTAGCTGTATCTACAGCAATCATAACAGTAAATACTCTGTCGATGTATTCCGGATTTGGAGAATCCCTTAGATACGGAGCGTTTCAGGTTGCTACCATCATTTCAACAACAGGGTACGCTACTACAAACTTCGATCTCTGGCCATCTCTCTCCAAGAGCATACTCCTTGTGTTGATGTTCATGGGAAGCTGTGCAAACTCGACGGCAGGTGGTCTTAAGATATCCCGTGTTATTATACTCTTTAAGTCTATCAAGGCAGAGCTCCATAAGATGATACATCCTCGCTCTGTTACCTCTGTCAAATATGAGGGTAAAACTCTTGATGATGGTACTCTTAACGGTGTAAGAAATTACTTTGCCCTCTATATGATAATTTTCTTTACAACATTCCTTGTTATCAGCTTTGAACCCTTCTCAATGGAGACTAATTTTACAGCTGTCGTAGCCTGCTTTAATAATATAGGTCCGGGTTTCGCGGGGGTAGGTCCTACGTCGAACTTTGCAGATTACTCCTCGTTCAGTAAAGTGATTTTGTCTTTTGCAATGCTTTTCGGACGGTTGGAGATATATCCCATGCTCCTTGCGTTTGCCCCGGCAACCTGGAAGAATACAAAGACAAAGATCATACGATGATATATAAAAAAGCGCCGCCGGGCGCACCGAATTTCGCCCATTTCTGCAGTGCAAACAACTCACACGAAATGGAGCAACTCCTTATATATTAAAAAAGCGGCAGATGCCGTATCCAATCGGTTCCGTTACGATCATAGTACAACTAATGCCACATGGATAAAATTTCTATAATCAAAAAAACAGACTGTTGAACAGTCTGTTTTTTAATATATAGGAAATTGCGTTACTTCGGGCACTTGAAGAAGCAGAATTATACCCGATTCATGCCCGATCATCGGTGCGGGCCGGCGCCCGCTTTTTACTTACTACCGTTGAAATCCTTCATTAAAGATTCAAGATTGGTCTGATATGCAGGAACCTTGGATTCATGGAAGGATGCATAAGAGGTATTATTGTTCTTGATAAGCTCTCTGATATGTATAGCACAGCCTAAGCTCTGAGTATAGAATGAACCGAAGTTGATCTTAAATCCGGAACGGATGATATCGAGCATCTCTGCGGAAGCATCGTCACGGGTAAGCTTATACTTAAGAGCCTGATCATAGTATGCGGGAACTACGTTTTCATAGCTGAGCTGAGTAAGAACATCGAATACTGCACCGCTCTTCTTGAGATTCTTGGCATCGGAGGGAACGCATGCTACCGAGTAACCATCCTGAGCCTGTGTATAGTAACCCTCCTGAGTCTCATTCCACTTGGGATAGGGAATGATACCGAAGTCTATGTCCATGCTTCTGAAGTTCTCAGCCTTTTCAAGGGTTGCGGGATAGAAGAGAGCTCTGCCTTCCTTGAATATGGTATCGAGGGGTACCTGATCAAGGGGCATATCAGAGGTGGAATAGAAGAAGAATGTATCATCGGATTCCTTGAAGGCAACCATCTTCTCAAGGATACTTGTCATCTTACCAACGTCAATGTCGAAGGTGATAACGCCCTCAGACTTATTGGTAGGCTGAATATCAAAGTGTGAGTGAAGCGCGTCCGCTGTATTGGGAAGATCGGAGATATAACCGAAGGTATCTGCGGTATCCTCCAATGACCAGTTGTTGTTATTATTATCCTTCCACTTGCCCTTAGCCATTTCCATACATTTGTCAATGGTCCACTTACCTTCCTTAACGAGAGAATAGATATCCTCAAGGGCATATTCCTCCGCCATGGATTTATTAAAGTACATTACGTAGGCATGGTCATAGTAGGAAAGGGAATAGTCACCAACCATATATTTGAGCTGACCGTCAATAGTCATTTCGTTGATGAAGTCCTTGTAGTAGTACTCCTTGTCAAGAGACTCATTTACAAAGGGTACGTCGTTGAAATTATAGAAATACTGAGCAAGCTCGCCCTGAGCCATATATGCCTGATAACCCATTATAAGGTCATAATCTCCGAGACCTGCGTCAATGGAGTTTCTGAACTTATTGATAAAGGTATCCTTGCTTCTCCAGTCACCGGGAACTGCAAGAGCATTGATCTCTGCAAGACCGAACATATCGCAGGCATCACGGTTGCGCTGGTAAACTGCCTGATTTACTATATCGGTGGAACCTTCGTCTGCTGTAATCTCGTACTCATACTTACCATAGGAAGTATCCTCGCGACAGAGAACGGTAAAGGTATCGTTAAGGAAGGTTACGTCCTCACCTACAGCAGAGCCCTTGGGCTTAGATGCGGCAACCTTACCCTCCTTCTTTTCCCCGCAAGAAGCAATCATGGGGATAAGCATTACCAGACACAGAATTAAGCAAATTAATCGTTTCATCTGATTTTCCTCATTTCTTGGTATTGGTTTCTCTAAATGGACACTAAAATCCTAATATGATTATACAATCTTTAGATTTCAAAATCTTACTCCAATAAAAAACTCACGGTAATCTTTGTATGAATTTTTTGTTAATCCGTTTATATAAAGACAGGCGGTTATTTTACCGCCTGCTTGAAAATTATTTAAGTTTACTTGGTGAGAGAAGAAACCTCTACGTAATAGTCTGTATAATCAACTCTGTATTTAAGAACACCGTTCTTAACGGACATGCTGTCGCAATCCTCCATCTCGAAAACTATATTTCCCTCATCGTCACATACCTTATATGTATTATTATAGTCACCGCAATAGATAGAATTACCGTTGAGATCAAGAACGCCCTCGCAAGTGATCTTAATAGGATCGAAAAGATACTCTCCGAAGAGATCTATCTTTGTGTAATAATAGGAACCCTCTTTATTCTTGAAAACAAGCTGTGCAGTTCCGTCAGAGAAGAAACCGTTATGCTGATCTACGGTAACACCGGTCTGCTCCTTGATAAGAGTACCATTCTGTGCAACTACGCAAAGGCTCTTATCCTTATTGGATGCCATAGAATAGAAATTATTCTTCTCTGCATCATAGTAATATCCGCCGTATCTGTCATAGCTTGCCTCGGTAGAAGCAGCATCTATCTCCTCAAGGGTACCGTCATTCTTAGCGATAAAATATGTATCGCTCCAACTATCGTAACTGGTAAAAGTACCGTTGTCAGCAAAGTCAACCGATGTCCATGAGAACTCCCATGCGTCGTTTACAACAGATACTGTATTTGTATTGATATTATAGAGACGGCGGTCGGATACATCGTCATAAACATCAAGGAGAATGCATCCGTTACCTATATACTGATTTTCCTCATGGTACTTATCAACGGTAAAGTCTGAACCGTAAAGAGGTATTATGGGGTTACCCTCGGAAAGCTCCTGTATCCATTCACCGGTAGTGGCATCAAGAACACCTACCTTGTAGGTAGCGTTGGAGGTAAAGCTTTCGATATACTCTATAGCAACGATATATCCATCGTTAAAGATCTCGTATTCACCGTTCCAACCGTCAGCGAACACAAATTGCGCTCCCTCATAATCATCCTCAGAGAAAAGAATACTGCCGTCCTTGGCACTTCTCACTCTGTAAACGTCATCGTATCGGGAAAGAACCACGTCGTTATAAACCTCGGTAAGAACCTGCTCGTCCTTCTCAAACTTAAAGGTAATATAACCTTTGGAATCTACACATATCTTACGTCCGTCAGAATCATGAATGCTGTATCCGCCGGGTTCGGTGGCATTATAGCGTGCATTAAGCTCCTCAATGAAAAGCTCCTTATCGCCTGCATCGGGAGAATCGAGGACATCGGGAGTATCAGGCTTTTCGTCCTCATTCTCATCCTCGTCCTCTTCAACCTTTTCCGTAGCTTCTGCCTTCTCATCGCCCTTTTCATCTTCAGCTTCGGGCTCTGCTTCGGGATTCTTGGTTGTATTAAGCGTCTTCTTTTTGATCTCTGTTTCCTTAGGCTCATCACTTGACGTGCTGTCAGCGCCGCAGGAGGCAAAAAGCATGATTACTGCTAACATTAAACATAAAAGTCTTATAAATTTTTTCACGATAAAGTCTCCTTTGAAAGAAAAATTTAACTATTAAAGTATATCATAATAATAATCGTCCGTCAAGATATTTTGTAAATTCAGTTTTACCGATACATCATCAAAGTCTTCCCATAAAATAGGTATAGCCTCTGTAGAGAGTATCGACCCTTTCCTTGACAGAATCGTCAGCATACTCTATAGAATTTATTGCCTCCCATAGGGAGTCAAGCTCACCCTTAAGCTCTATAAGAATATTGGTATCATAGAGACCGTTAACGGTGGAATACTGAGGAAAGTGCTTTCCCTTAGAGGCTGATCGGAGCACCTGGAAATACTCATATATCAGCTCGGATGCCTCGCCGTAGTATGCATCCATAAAACCGCGAAGCTCGTCATAGTATTCTTCACGGGTAAAGCTGTTATCCCAAAGAAGATTTGATAAAAGATACGCTCTCATTACGTCAAACTCATTACCCTTTGAATTCATCCATGCCTCATTGAATACACCCTTAACACCAACAGACTTGAAGTATTCGTATGTATCATAGAGAGCATCAAAATTCATAAAGGGAAGTTTATCCTTTTCGATAAACTCTACCACATAGTACCAGACGTAAACATTATCTGTAAGCTCAAGCCAGCCCTCAAGATTATCCGCGTATTCCCTGTTGGTAGAGCAATCAGGATCATCAAGAGCGCAAGCACAACAGGATTCGATAGGACAGTACATAATGACCACGTTGTCACGGGGTGCTGTTTTAGGAGGCTCAAGAGAAAACATATATGCAAGGGTCATTATCTTGACGTCGGGATAATCATCCTTGATACCATCCGCCAACCTGTTGATAAAATAAATAAGGGGACCTGTAGAGGATGCCTCCTCGGCAATGATCGCCGCACAACCGGAGCATACACAGTAATCATATATATCGTTCTGCGTCATAGATACTACCTTGCAATCGGGTGAACGGGAGAGAAGCGTTCGAATTCCCTCGAGAGCCTTCTCAAAGGTAGCCTCATCCGTAAAACAGGGTTGTCCTGCATTCATCGCATTGTCAAGATCAAAGATCGTTCCCATTGTATGTACAAAATCACCTGCAAAGGTGAAGGTTCCGCCCTGATAGTAATTCATTGTACGGCAGAAGCTGGAATTTATCTTTCTCTTAACTGCGTATTCCGAGGTATGCATCGATTTCTGATTGTTATCCCTGTACTCCATTATCGGAATATACTCTTCGTTAACATTTGAAATATCTATAGAGTCAGCCTTATATACTACCTCGCAGTCATCGGCATAAAAACGTATTCCAAGATAGTCCTCGAGGAAGGTATAAGCCGCATATAATGTTCCTCGTCTTGCTCCGCCTGTGATAATAAGACGTTCGCCCTCTGTCTTGATAAGAGTAGCTTCCTCACCATATTCCTCACGGTCTATGGCATCGATCTCCTTACCCTCTCGGTTGGTAGTACCAACAACTATCTCGTATTTTGTTGCCTTGGTATCATCGGTAACAATGGGAAGCTCTATACCGGTGGCGAATTTAATATAACTCTGAAGCTTCTCGGCAGCATATTTTTCATTAAATCCGTAATGAGGACTGAGATTATCTCCCCAAACATGATAAACTATCGAATACTCTGATATATCGTTACCGTTTACGGTAAGCTTCTTTATTGCATATTCCTCGGGTTTCTCTTCGCTCAAAAGGTCAATATAAATAAAATCCTTTTCGTTATCAGCCTTAAGAAGACCGCTTTCGGACACTTCAAGCTTTTCCGGCATGGCATTATTATCGCCTTCAAGAAATGAAACGAATGTCTCAAAAGCCTTGAAATACGAATAGGTGTCCCCTGCCGCAACTGTAACGATCCCGTCAGTCATTGACATATTATAGGAATAAGCATCAGCAGTTATATCTCCGCCTCTCGCATTTCCTATACGAATCTCCTTATCAGAGGACTCCTCTGCATCACTTTTCAGGTCAAGAGTTACACCACATTCATCAAGAATCAGCCTCTGAAGTCTTCTTGCGCTGAAGCTCTCAACAGTAAAACGTTCAGCGTACGTTCCCATACAATCGGGATATACAATAGAGTAATCTGCAACAGTAACAACGGGCACGGCCTCAGGCTCGGTCACAGGGACTGTAGTACCGCTATCCTTACCGTCTTTTCCTCCGCATGAAGCACACAAATATATGCTTAATATCAGAATTAACGTAAAAATATATTTTTTCATAGATGTTCTTCTCCCATAGTATTGATTTGATTATACAATTTCTTTAATTTCAAGTCAATATTATATAAAAAAAGATACAATTAAACCTTGAAAAATTCTTTACCGTAATATATAATGTAGGTAATATTGACCGAAAGGAATTTTTTTGAGATGAAAGCAGCAGTTTGGACCGATATCGGCAAGGTAGAGGTCAGAGAAGTTGAGAAGCCCAAGATTCAGCCGGGCTGGGTAATACTTAAAATTACGGCGGCAGGTCTTTGCGCTACCGATATCCACCATATTTTCGGTAAGATAAGCCTTACCAAACCTCCCCACATCTTAGGCCACGAGATGGCAGGTGTTATCGAGGAGATTGGCGAAGGCGTTGAAGGATGGCAGATAGGCGACAGATGTACCGTTGATACAATGATCGGCTGTAAGACCTGCAAATACTGTAAGGAGGGCAACAGCGAATTCTGCAGTAACGGCGGAGAGATCGGTTACGCTCCCTATAACGGTGCATATTCCGAATATGTAGCAGTTCCCGCTCCCAATCTTCATAAGCTTCCCGACAATGTAAGCGATGAAGAGGCAGCTATAATCGAAAGCTGCGTTTGCCCTGCAGGCTCCATGCTTGCTCATCCCGTTAAGCCCGGTGAGATAGTTCTCGTTCAGGGTGCAGGTCCCGCAGGTCTTGCATACATCCAGCTCGCAAAGATACAGGGTGCAAAGAAGGTTATACTCTCCTGCCGTAAAAGCTACAGAAGCGAGCTTGCAATGACTCTTGGGGCAGACGTTCATATCGATCCCACAAAGGAAGACGTTTATCAGAGAGTTTTAGAGGAGACCGACGGCTACGGCGTTGACGTTTCCATCGATGCGGCAGGCTTCGGTGAAACTGTCAAGACAGCGGTGAAGTGTGCCTGCGCAGGTGCGAGAGTTATCCTCTACGGAATCCCTGCAGACGATGATAAGGTAGACTTCCCCGTGACTGAGATAATCATAAAGCAGCTCTCCATCTTCGGAGCCTGCTCCTCCCCTAAGTCATGGGAACCTATGCTTAAGTGGACCAGTGAGGGTAAATTCAATCTTAAAGCCATGGTCAGCGCTGAATATAAGCTTGATGACATAATGCAGGCTATAGACGATATCGAAAACAGAAGAAATAATATAGTAAAGGCGGTTATAAGTTTCAAATGATTATTACAGATGTAGAAGTACTGGTTGTTAAACAGCCCGAAATTAAAATGATAGGTGACGGCAGTCAGGATACCGCTGTTGTCAGAGTTACCACAGACACAGGCATCCAGGGTATAGGTGAGGTAGACTCCTCTCCCTATATCGTTAAGGCAATCGTAGAATCTCCTGCCTCCCATGAGGTATGCCGCGGACTGCGTGATGCGGTAATCGGCATGGATCCCTTTGATGTAGAGGTTATATGGCAGAAGATGTACAACTATTCCTACTACTACGGCAGAAGAAGCGCCGCTATCCATGCAATGTCGGGTATCGATATTGCCATCTGGGATATCATAGGCAAGGCTCTCGGCAAGCCCGTTCATAAGCTTCTCGGCGGTTCCTTCCGTAACAAGATCAAGGCATACTGCTCGATACTTATGCCCGAGACCGAGGAGGAGATCGCAAGAATCTGTGAGACATATCTTCCCATGGGCTTCACCGGAATCAAGTGGGGCTGGGGAGCACTGGGCCGTGACGATGAGAAGGACCTTGAGCTGGTAAGACTCTGCCGTAAGCACATGGGTGATAAGCCCAAGCTTATGATCGATATCGGTATGAGATGGACTGAGTATAAGCAGGCAGTACGTCTCTGCAACAAGTTCAGCGAGTATGACGTTCACTGGGTAGAGGAGCCCTTCCTCCCCGATGCTGTTGACTTCTATAAGAGACTCACTCAGGACGTTTCCTCGGTAAACATCTCCGCAGGTGAGGAGCTCGGCACAATGTATGAGTTCAACGAGCTTATCAACGGCTGTAACATTGACATTATTCAGCCCGATATGAGCCGTTGCGGCGGTATCACCGTAGCAAAGAAGGTAATGGATATGGCTATGCTCAAGGGAATTCCCATGATTCCCCATGCATTCAAGACAGGTATCCTTATGTCCGCATCCCTCCAGCTTATTGCGGCAACTCCCAATTCTCCCTTCCTTGAGTACTGCTCACAGGAAACCGTGCTTTCCAAGAATCTTGTTAAGCATCACTTCCAGATCGACTCCGAGGGTTATGTAAACATTCCCGATATTCCGGGCTTGGGTGTTGAGATCGATGAGGAGATCGCAGAGAAGTATTCTGTTAAGATCTAAAGAGGAAATATAATGGATAAGAATTTCAGACCTAAGGGTCCCTATGCCGTTCTCATGACCCCCTTTAAAGAGGACGGAAGTATAGATTTCGAAGCATACGAGGCAGAGGTTGAATTCCTCGCTTCAAGTGATATCGCAGGTCTTTTTCCCTGTGCAACAACGGGCGAGTTTGTACATACATCTCCCGAAGAGAATATGAAGCTCATCGAGGTTTGCGCTAAAGTAAACCGCGGCAGAAAATCTATCGCGGCAGGTGCATGCGCTACCAATCTTGATACGGTTGAACTCTATGCGAGATGCGCCGACAAGTGCGGATGTGACGCAATAGTGGTATGCGTACCCTATTACATCACCCTTCCCCAGCCTGAGATAAAGGAATTTTTCCGCCGTCTTGCAAAGAGATTGCCCGATATCAGCATAATTCTTTACAACATTCCCATGTTCACAGGTGAAATAGCAGTTTCTACCATAGAAGCATTGCTCGAATGCGATAATATCGTAGGTATTAAGGATTCCTCCCAGAACATGAAGCGTATTTGCCATACCGTAGATATAAAGAACGAAAAGAAGCCTGATTTCTCGGTATTCTGCGGAACCGACGACATGCTTCTCCCCGCTCTCACCGCAGGCTGTGTAGGTTCTATGACCGCAATGTCTGCAATTCTCCCCGAGGCAAATTCAAAGATATATTCCCTTTTTAACGAAGGAAAGATAAAAGAAGCACAGGAGCTTAATATGTCATATCTTAAGCTTGTACGCCTCTGCGATAGTCTCCCATTCCCCGCAGGATATAAGTTAGCCTTCGAAAAGCGCGGCTTTAAGATGGGTAACAAGCAGATCGTTTCCATAGAAGGAACCGACGAGTACCGCCGCATCGAAGCCGAAATCGAAAAGGAAATAAAGAAATTTATATAATCTTATATAAAAAGTATAAATACTTCTGCCCAAAAAAGTCTATTGCCAAATTTATATTTTAAATTTGCATGCTTATCGAACATCATCAATGCACTTTTTCCCTTTAAATATCCCATAAAACTTGACACGCTCATTTTTGGTGGTATACTTAATAGTAAGTGCAC